>NZ_JAVRCK010000139.1:0-15907 GCF_034530815.1 Nostoc sp. DedSLP03 | reverse complement strand
CAAACACATAGAGCCGGAAAATCTAGTGTTTCTCGACGAGATGGGAGTATTGTTAGGGTTGACACGCTCTCATGCTAGAAGCCCGTTAGGACAAAGAGTATATGACAAAAAACCCTTTTATCGTGGGTCAAAAGTCACAGTTATCGGTGCAATCAGTCTGAACAAAGTCTTGGCGGTCATCACCTTAAATGGGTCGATGGGTGGCAATGCTTTTGAGGTATTCATTGAAAAATGTTTACTTCCTGTGTTGTGGCCAGGCGCAGTCGTGGTTATGGATAATCTTCCGGCTCACAAAGTAGCTTCGATTGAGGGGTTGATTCAATCAAAGGGTGCTAGTGTTCAGTATCTTGCACCATATTCACCTGATTTTAATCCTATTGAGAATTGGTGGTCACAACTTAAAGCTTTTTTGCGTCAATTTTCTCCAACTACCACAACAATGGTCGATATTTTAATCGCTACTGCACTTAATTTGGTCAATCCCAAACATATAAAAAATTGGTTTATTCACTGCTGTTACTGTACTTCATAAACTTGCAATCTGCTGTATGAGTAACAATGAATGTACACATATAGCAGTGCTACGTCTGTGCAAGCGTTCTAAATATCGCATAATTAATTTCAGTAGATGCCTCATTACTAAAGTATTTGACCAGATTCTCAAAGAAAGCGGTTATTAAAGAGGGGAAGCAGGAGAAGTTCTTTCTTTCTTTCATGTTTAACGATCGCCCACTATGTACTGGGCTTAATATGCTCAGATTGTATTACAAAAAAATGAGGTAAAAAAATGGATCTTTTTTATTGAACGAGTTACATTTATTAATCATTAGATTATCAACACTTGAAAAAATCAACTTTTTGTGATTTTTCAGAGTCGCTATTAATAATTTATCTTTTAGATAATGGAATCGTGGCTCAGTATTTTTTACTTTTCCAGTAAACATATTGGATAACTAGACTAAATTTAATTGTTAATTGGATTTTATAAAATGCAAAAATCAATAATAAAAGAATGTAATTCCTTTAAAGGATATGCTAATGATACTTTAAGTAATTGATTTGTGACAGATGATGATGTTATTATTAAAGGGTAGGTTGATTTTGGGTTTATTATCTCCAAGAATTAACTTGTAATGTATCATAGGCCAGAATTCATCAGTGTTGCAAATTGATTAGACCTTTTGCACAAATTACAAATTAATAAACCCACCTCACAAAGCGTAGCTTTGTCTACCTTCCCCAAAAGCGGGAAGGAAATTAAATGATGGGGTGTTAAGTACTTTTGCAAGATATCTATGATTAGCAGTGTGAAATGGCTGTGGGTCTGAATATCTAGACTTGATACCAATAAATTGATGAGGTTACAGAGGAGCAAATAACCATGAGCAACTTAACATCTCCACATACCGAAGTTCAAAAAACGAAGAAAAAAAGTTTAACCGCAGATAAAAAGCCTCGATCTACAGATGATATTGTGCGTAGTTATCTGCAAGAGATCGGACGTGTAGATTTGTTGACTCGCGAACAAGAGGTTATTTTTGCCCAACAAGTGCAGCAGATGATGAATTTATTAGCTGCTAAGGATGAATTGGCTGTCAAATTAAACCACGAACCCACGCTACAAGAATGGGCAGATCGGGTGGAGTTAACTGTGGAGGTGCTAGAGCAACAGCTAAATTTAGGACACCAGGCCAAGCAGAAAATGATTCAGGCTAATCTCCGGTTAGTGGTAGCTGTGGCAAAGAAATACCAGCATCGCAACTTGGAATTTATGGATTTAATTCAAGAAGGTACTTTAGGTTTAGAGCGAGGGGTAGATAAATTTGATCCCGCCCTTGGTTACAAGTTTTCTACTTATGCTTACTGGTGGATTCGTCAAGGAATTACACGGGCGATCGCTCAACAAGGACGTACAATTCGTTTACCTATCCACGTCTTTGAGAAACTGAACAAAATTAAACGGGTGCAGCGAGAATTATCTCAACAGTTAGGTCGCGTTCCTACTACTGGTGAAATTGCCACTGCCTTATCTTTGACAGCTAGCCAAGTTCGAGAGTGTTTGTACTTAGCTCGTCAACCCTTCTCTTTAGAGGCGAGAGTTGGCGAACAACAAGATACAGAATTGCAAGACATACTGGAGGATGATGGTCCTTCTCCTGAAGATTATGCCGTTGAAGAATCTCTTCACCAAGACTTACAAGACTTATTGGCAAAGCTGTCTCCACAGCAGCGAGAAATATTAACCCTGCGCTTTGGTCTAACGGATGGGTATGAACTTTCTTTAGCACAAATTGGCGATCGCATGGGTATTAGTCGAGAACGGGTGCGTCAGATAGAACAAAAAGCTCTTAGTCTCCTCCGGCGCCAAAAAGAACAAGTACGTAGTTATCTAGCTAGCTGAGGTTATTTTTTCAGAATTTAGGGCATTTAAATTCAGGAAGTCACCATCATAACTGTGTAAAATTCAGTCATTATGAGCGAAAATAAACTTAGATAATCTCTCTTAATGATTTGATATGAGCATATCAAAGACAGTGCAACAGTTGCAAGTGCAATGGGTGACTCCTGAAAACTTTCGGCCTTATGGACAGGTTATTTTTGCAAGTCTTGATGGGAAAACTTACGACGGGGAAGATGCCCAGTTAAACCTGCAAAACGGGATTCCACGATTTTATCTTATGCGGTTGGAGAAAATAGGACGAAAGTTTCACAAAATTACTCGCCATGTGCAATGCACTCAATGTCTGGGTTCTTTGGAAGGGAAGGATTGGTTAATTGCAGTTTGTCCTCCTCATAATGATGTGAATGAACCAGCATTAGAAGATATTGCTGCTTTCCGCATTCCGGGAAATTGTTTTATCAAGCTACATGAGGGTACTTGGCACGCTGGTCCCCATGTTGACCATGAAGCTGTGGATTTTTATAATTTGGAACTAGCTGATACAAATATGGTCGATCATTTCACCCATGATTTTCTCAAGAGTCATCAATTAGAGTTTGAGATGGTTTAAGTAAAATTAGGTTGAGTTGATATATACAAGCCATTTTCTTGAATCAGTTTAACCATTTCAATCTACTTTCTACTAAAGGAAAGATTAATTCAAGTATTACGTCAGTTTGGTTATGATGTACGGATGTGTAATTTTAGCCTAGTAATTGTATCCCAGTAGAATAGTTGCGTAGAACTTTCCACTGCTTTTGAAATTTTTCTTAAACATTCATTTTATGTCTTCTTCCAATTCTCAATCTTCTGACAAAAGCTTTGTCTACCGTGAATTTGGCAACGACAACTCCGCCGCCACAGAAAGACCAATTCCAGAACTACCCCCACAACAACAAAACCTGAAAGTACAAGCTTCCCGCAAAGGACGCAAAGGCAAAACCGTCACAGTGGTTAGCGGTTTTCAAGCCAAACCGGAAACCTTAGCAGATTTGGCGAAGCAGTTGAAAACTCAGTGTGGGACAGGTGGGACACTTAAAGACAACGAAATTGAAATTCAGGGCGAACACAAACAGAAAATTCTTGATATTTTAACCAAGCTAGGTTACAAAGCCAAAATTAGCGGTGGCTAATCTTGAGTGCGGTTTACCGTATAGAAACCGCAATCTAGATTAAGAGAGAGAATGTTATCTTTGAGAGGTACAAATATGCTTGAATAGTGGTGAATCAGTTTGCCAACAAGCTGTCTTTTCTGAGATAAACAGGAGGTTTAAATGGATTTAGTTCGGATTCTGTGCGCCATTTTCGTGCCGCCTTTGGGAGTTTTTTTACAAGTAGGTTTTGGTATAGACTTTTGGATTAATATACTTTTGACGCTTTTTGGTTACATTCCTGGAATTATTCATGCAGTGTGGATAATTGCGAAGAAATAATTTTTTGTTGGAGTAGGTTAAGCGTATCCATCTCGGTGTTACTAATTCTGATAGAGGCAATTCATGAATTGCCTCTATAAATAATATTATAAACTAACTGTTCTGTATTCGTAATATCAAGTTTGCTTAATACTTCTAATGTTTGTAGGTTCTTTTGAGAAAGAAAACTGAATATTTGATGTTTGTTCATGTTCCGTTTCACTGGCATTTAATCTAACTTATATTGCTATATTTTATTATCAGTAATCACCCGATATTAACATTACTTTAATAAACAAAAAACTCTAAAAATAATATTTTATTTTTAAAATATAGGTAAACACTGCCAATAAAACTCGATATTTAAATAAGAGTTTTAAAAACACTATTTATCAACTTTATAATGCACGCTTTGGTATGGCTGAAAATACCAAATTAACTCTCATTTTTTAACATGGCATAAAGTCTAAACTCTAGAAGCAAGGGGCAGATGTGCAATTGCCATTGCACAGTTGAAACGTTTAAATCTTTGATTAACCCAGTGCGTATATCTAGTACCCAACCGTGAATCATAGGTGCTTTTCGCTCATAGAGTACCTGACGCATGATGGAAGTTTGGTAAAGATTTTTCACTTGTGCAACAACATTGATTTCTGCCAAGCGATTTAGACGTTCTTCTCTTGTTGGCAAAGCATCAATTTCTTCTTGTTTGTCTAAATACAGTTCCCGAATCGGATTTACCCAGTTATCAAGAATTCCGATCGTTCTCCCTTCTAAAGCTGCCTTAATTCCTCCGCAATCGTAGTGACCACAAACAATAATGTGTTCCACTTTCAGGTGTAAAATTGCGTATTCTAAAACGGCTAAAAAGTTTATATCCGTTAGAGAAACTTGATTGGCAATATTACGATGTACAAATAACTCTCCTGGTTCTGTACGGGTAAATTTTGTTAATGCCAGACGACTATCAGAACACCCAATGTATAGAAAAGGTGGTGTTTGTCCGTTAGATAATTCTTGAAAGTAAGTTGGATCTAGAGCTAGCTTTTCGGTAACCCAAGCTTGATTATTTCTGAGGAGTTCATCAATGCTGTTGTATTTCATCTTTCGTCAAATTCGAGAGAAAATCTCATCAATATTTTATTTTAACCGATCTTCAGTTTTGTCTAAATCAAGATGAACTTTCTCTGAACTAAAATCTGATAAAGATGACAATCTTTTTCAATCGGGGGCAACAACTTTGCTATCGTTATGATGGTTGATTGACCAACGGTGATCGATAGTTACAGAGGAAAACTCGCAAATTTCTTCTAGTCGTTTTTGCTGTACAGCAGCTTTACGGAGAGTAATAATTAGCTGATTCACCTGATGTCGTAAATCCGGGTTATCATTGACTGCTAACATAGTTTGTCTTTCTAAGAGTTGAAGTATAAGTTCATAGTGAATAGGCGAAGGTAGAGGAATTTGCTCCATGAAGTTAACTTTTGATTTCATATTTGGGATTTTGTATTAGTCACTGTTTATTTCTTGTTAATAAATTGTTACATAATAAATAACTAGTTGCTTATGGCTTTGGTTTGATTAGCAATGAAGATTTGGCAAAGATATTGATGATATTTGATAGCAAAGTGCTGCGTGTATACGGATAGTATGCCCAATTGCTCAACTATTATGTGCAGTTGCCCTGCGCCTTTTAGGGCAGGTGGGGTATTTATTTTAAAAATTCCTCGGTAATATACGAGCGATCGCAGCGCCGGGATCTGCTTGTTTTACCAAAGATTCTCCAATGAGTACAGCAGATGCGCCTGCTGTCAGCACTAAACTCAAATCTTCTGGGTTGTGTAGTCCTGACTCGCTGACAATAAGGATATTTTTCTCTTGCAATTGTCTACCTCTTGCAGCCAAAAGTTGGCAAGTAGTTTGCAGATCGACAGAGAAATCTTCCAAATTGCGATTATTGATTCCGATCAGGGAGACTCCATCTAAGGCTAACACACGGTCAAGTTCTGCCAAGCTATGGACTTCAATCAATACTGCCATTTTCAGGTTGTTAGCAATTTTCAGGAAGTATTGCAAATCTCGATCGCTCAGGATAGCTGCAATCAACAAAATAGCATCTGCACCCTGAACCCGTGCTAAGTACATCTGGTAAGGATAGATGACAAACTCTTTACACAGTAGGGGCAAATCTACGGCAGCCCGGACTTTGGCTAAATTGTCAAAACTACCTTGAAAGAACTTGACATCCGTCAGCACAGAAAGACAACTAGCACCTCCTTGCTGATAAGATAGGGCGATCGCTACTGGGTCAAAATCTGCTCGTAAAACGCCTTTACTCGGTGAAGCTTTTTTAACTTCGGCAATCAATGCTGGCTTTGTCTTACCTTGACGCAAAGCGGCAACAAAATCACGGGTTGGTGGCGCAGAGAGTGCTTGATGTTGCAATTCCCGTAAAGGCAGCCTTTCACGCATTTGGTCAACTTCTACTTCTTTATGCCAGACAATTTCTTCCAAAATATTGTTTGGCGCTGCATCAGGTACGGCAGCCTGATAACGTAATATGGACACGGAAATAGCAGGGTTAGGTGAACGGCGACGGATTTGCATAATTAGTCACTAGTCATTAGTCATTGGTCATTAGTCATTAGTCATTGGTCATTAGTCATTGGTCATTTGTCCTTGTTTTTTGACAAAGGACAAATGACAGAGGACAAAAGACTAAATGGCTCGTTTATAGGCTTCGTCTAGGACTTCCGAGAGTGTCGGGTGGGCGTGAACTAGATGTGCGAGACTTTGGACAGATTGACGGTTGGCGATCGCAGCTGACGCTTCATGAATTAAGTCTGAGGCGTGCAGTCCGAAAATGTGGACGCCTAAGACTTCTCCGGTGTCTTTGCGATATATCACCTTGGCAATACCGTCGGCTTCATTTTCTGCCAACGCTTTGGAATTTCCTTTGAAGTAACTCCTACTGGTGGCAATTTCAAACCCTTCAGCTTGTCCTAACTCCTTAGCTGCTGTTTCAGTTAAGCCTACATAGCTGACCTCTGGGTGGGTAAACGCTGCTGCGGGGATGCTGCGATAGTCTACTATTCTTTCCCTCCCGACTATATTTTCTACCGCGATGATGCCTTGAGCAGAAGCCGCATGGGCTAACATCATCTTCCCATTAGCGTCGCCAATTGCCCACAAATGCGGTATTACTTCACCTGCTGATAGCACTGCCATGCGATCGTCTACTGGAATAAAATTCCGCCGATCGAGTTCCACACCCACAGACTCTAAACCAAGATTTTTGGTCGCTGGGATGCGTCCCGTAGCCACCAAGCAAGCATCTACTTCGATGACATCTATATCTTCCTTGGTTTTGAAATCTGCTAACTCAATTACCACAGGTGAACCGGGGACGACTTTTTTGGCGTATATCCCGACTTTCGTTTCAATATCGCGGGGAGTAATTAGCACCCGTTCGGCAAGTTTGGCAATATCGCGGTCAAATCCTGGCATTAACTGATCTAGGGCTTCAATCAAAGTGATTTCACAACCCAAAGCTGAGTAAATATCAGAAAATTCTAAGCCGATGTAACCACTACCAATAATTGCTACCCACTCTGGTAGCGATTCCAATTTCACACCTTGGTCGCTGGTAAAGACAGTTTTGCCGTCTACTTCAATCCCTGGAGGCACAAAAGGAATTGAACCTGGCGAAAGGATAATGTCTTTGGCTGTAATGGTTTTTTCATCGCAGTCTCCAGTAATAGAGACTTTTTGCGCGCCAGCGATTTTTCCCCAACCTCTGATGATATCGACCCCTAGACGTTTGAGGCTGTTGGTTAAGTCGCCTTGAAGTTTCGAGACAAGATTGGTAGCATGATCGGCGATCGCTTGGCGATCGAATTCTACGCTACCAATTTGAATTCCCAGTGACTTGAGGTGGTGGGCATTGCGTAACTCCCGCACACGTCCAGATGCTGCCAGCAGCGCTTTAGAAGGAATACAGCCCCGATTAACACAGGTTCCTCCCATATCAGCAGCTTCAATAATTGCTGTTTTCAAACCACAACTTACGGCGTGTAAGGCTGCGCCATGTCCGCCTACACCAGCGCCGATAATTACTAAATCGTAATCATATCCTTGACTCACGTTAGTTTCCCCGTCTGCTTCGCCTATTTATTCTCAACTTGACCGACAATCAGCGCAACCCTTTTAACAGTTATCAGTTATCAGTTTTATCGCTGAACTCTAAATCCCTTACCTTACATTACCCTGACTGTTTACTGTTGACTGTTCACTGATTTCAGGTTTGGGTATTGCTAACTCAAATTATGATTCACTCACTTCTGGCGAAAATATGGATATTTTCATTATATGGGTTGGTTTTCCCAGAAAAGCGACAAGAAATTAAGTGAGTATTTGCAGGGTAATGAAGCTGATTACCAGTTATAAGCGACTTAATGAATAGAAATTGCAGTCTTATTGAGAGTATCCACACCTTTTTCTTTACAGCGCGTTAGCGTAACACTAAGCTGGATTTAGGATTGATCCAGAAGATTTACGCAGGCGATCGCTCGATGTCTATTCCCCAAATTAGTGAATTTACTATCCGCCGTCATGCCAACGCCAAATCTTTCCAGCGAGGCGAGGCATATTATAACGCTGGTGCTGTTAATGCCGTGATCCAACGTGGTCATCAGCTTCAGGCAGATGTTGTAGGCACCGAAGCTAGACCTTATCATGTCAGCCTGAATTTCGATAGCAGTGGGTTAACCTCAGTAAAATGCACCTGTGCCTACGACTATGAAGGGTGGTGCAAACACATTGTAGCGACGATGCTCGTTTGTGCGCGTAACTCAGAAAATATTGAGCAGCGCCCCACCCTTGAAGAATTACTAAATCGCCTGAATCATATCGAAACACAAAGGCTGCTGCAAGAGTTGGTAGCAGAATACCCCCCCCTAATTGAGGCGATTGACCGTCATGTAAGTTGGATGACGAATCCTGCTGATAACCAAACAACCCTAAAATTCGTACGCCGGAATACTCTCGATCCGGCTCCCTTTCGGCGGCAAGTACGGCAGATTCTCAAGGATACCGTGCGCTACTTTGAGGAGGGATACGAAGATGACCCGATTGGCGAAGATTTGCTGAGTTTAGTGCAAACTGCGGTAGATTTTAGCGAACGGGGAGAAGGTGAAAATGCGATCGCTATTTTGGAGGCGATTACTTCTACCTGTGTGGAAAATTGGGATGATGTTGCCGAATACGGCGCTGAAAATGATGAAGTTGTTGGGGAATTAAATAATGCTTGGTGTGAAGCAATTCTCAGCACCGAACTTACTCCAGAAGAAAAAGTTGATATTCAAATAAATTTAGAAGCTTGGCAAGATGAGTGGAATGCTGATTTTGGTCTAATTATGGAGGCTTTACGCCAAGGTTGGGATTATCCGCCACTGGTACAAGTTCTCCAAGGTAACATTACTGAAAGGGGAGCTTGGGAAGAAGACGTACCAGATTATGCTGATGATTTGGCATTAATTCGCCTGAAAATTCTCGAACGTCAAGAACGTTATCAAGAATATCTGTATTTAGCAGAAGCGGAAGGGCAAACTCAGCAATATCTGACAATGTTGGGGCGTTTAGGCAGGGTGGAAAAAGCAATTGATGCTGCTCAAACCCAGATGAATTCAATGGAAGAAGCCTTTGCTCTAGCGAAAACACTTAGCGTTCAAGGAGCATTACACCAATCACTAGATATAGCCGAAAGTGGATTAAATTTACCAGGTAATTGTCAGTATGAATTGGGAATTTGGACAAGTGATTTAGCTATTGAGTTGGGTAATAGTAAAGCTGCTTTATTAGCAATCAAGGCGGCTTTTCAAGTGAAGCCCTCCTTGGTGGACTACCAAAGGATGGCAGAATTGGCTGGGGAAAACTGGGTAAGTGTCAAAACAGACCTGCTGAGAATTATCCGTACTTATAATGGTTGGGGAACAGAATCAGCCAAGGTGGATATATTCTTGCATGAAGGGCTAATTGATGATGCAATTGTGATCGCTAGCGAACTAAGTTCTGATCGTTCAGAGTTAATTCATCGAGTCATGGATGCTGCTATTCCTCATAATCCTGGTTGGGTAATTGCTAATGCTCGTCGCCGTGCCGAAAAGATTATGGATGCAGGTAAAGCCGAATACTATTATTACGCCGTTGAATGGTTGAAAAAAGCGCGTAATGCCTACCTGAAATCTGGGAAGAAAGCTGACTGGTTAAGCTATCGGGAAAACTTGATGCAAACTCACGCTCGTAAACGTAAATTGATGGGAATGTTTAAGGAAAGTGGTATGGAGTGAAGAAGGCAGCAAGTAGGAGGTTTCAATGAGCGGTGTAGGCTTATCTTTCAGAGACGCACAATGGAAAGACCTACACTGATTGCGGCACACTCTCATCAGAAATTTGGTATCAGATTTAAACTGTAACCCGCTTTTGTGACTCTCCGGGAGAGTAATCCCTAGAAGCCTCATCAGGCAATCAATACAAGCTATCCTATTAGAAAAAAATGGGTGTTGTATTTGTTATTAGAAAAAAATCGTGTTCACTCTTGGTAGAGAAAAGCTCTAGAATTCAGAAATGGCAAATGTTTTCGGAGAGTGACAGAACAGGGGTAAAAAAAGCACAGAAAGACTACGCGTAGCTTGCTTCCACGTAGTGGTACGGGGAGCCTTTGACTAGATAAATTTTGCCTACTAAGGATTTCGGGCAACGCATAATTAATTGAATTTCACCAGATATCTGATTAATACTTTTAAGTCTGCAATCACCAGATGATTTAGCTTTTAAATTGAGATTTGCTCAAGATATCAACTTTAGCGACAAAAGATGAAGTAAGATTCACATCTGAAGCAGTCCCCGTATAATCCCATAGTTTCTGACAAAAATAGTCCAGTGCGATGATTGATAAATACCCTCAGAATATTATAGTGTCCTGCTTACCGCTGAGTATGCTTCTATTACTTGGCAGTACATCTTTAAGTCCACTGAAAGCTGAGACTGTTGATACTACACAATTACTAACTAGTAATTTCATCCTATCACAACAAATTCCACCACCACAGGATATCCAACCACCTATACCTTCACCACCTCCCTCACCGGAAGTGCCACAGCCACTCCCCCCACCAGCACAACTACTTCCACCCTCTGCCCCAGCTCCTACACCTGATACACCACTCCCTGGCAACTTTCCTCAAACTATTGTTGTTGAACGCTTTGAAGTTGTTGGTAGCACAGTTTTCAGTGCCCAAGAATTAGCCAAAGCCACTGCTGAATTTACCAAACGACCGATCTCACTGACTGAAGTGTATCAAGCACGTTCTAAAATCACCGAGCTATATGTCAAAAATGGTTACATTACTTCTGGTGCTTATATTCCACCTCAAACAATCCAATCCGGTGTTCTCAAAATTCAGGTGGTCGAAGGTAAATTAGAAGATATTCAGGTAACTGGGACTCGGCGGCTGAATCCGAATTATGTCCGCAGCCGACTAGCAATCGCAACATCACCACCTCTGAATCGCCAGCGTCTATTAGAAGCCTTGCAACTTTTGCAACTTAATCCTTTGATTAAAAACGTGACTGCTGAACTCTCGGCAGGATCGCAAACGGGTACAAGTCTTTTGGAAGTTAAAATCCGTGAGGCAAAAACCTTTAGCGGCCAAATAGTTCTTGATAATGGGCGATCGCCTAGTGTTGGCAGTTTCCGCCGCGGATTAAGATTAAATGAAGCTAACTTACTCGGATTGGGAGATGGTCTGAGTGTAGGCTACACCAATACTGATGGTAGCAACTCCTTTGACGCTAGTTACACATTGCCTCTTAATCCCCGCAACGGAACGCTTACCTTCAACTATGGCACTACGTCGAGTAATGTCATTGAGCCTCCTTTCGACACTTTAGATATCGAATCAGCTTCTCGCTACTACGAACTGACATTCCGCCAGCCGATAGTTCAAACTCCTACACAAGAGTTCGCTCTTGGGTTGACAGCCTCCCGGCGCGAAAGTGATATTTCATGGAAACTACAAAAAGAGAGCGAAGGAGGATTTCCCCCTTCTCTACTTTCGCCTGGTGCTGATGAAGAGGGACGCACTAGAGTATCTGCGTTGCGATTTTTTCAAGAATGGACGAGTCGTAACAGCCGGGAAGTCATCGCCCTACGCTCTCAATTCAGTTTGGGCATAGATGTGTTGAATGCCACGGTTAATCAAGATGCTCCTGATAGCCGTTTTTTTGCTTGGCAAGGGCAAGCGCAGTGGGCCCGCCTTTTAGCTCCTGAAACCTTACTATTACTTCGTTTAAATACGCAACTTGCATCTACAACACTTCTGCCTATTGAGCAATTTGGCTTAGGTGGGCAGGATAGCATTCGCGGCTACCGTCAAGATTATCTGCTGACGGATAATGGCACTTTTGTTTCTGCGGAAGTTCAAGTACCGATTCTGCGCTTACCTCAGATAAATAGCATCTTACAGGTTATCCCCTTTGTGGATTTTGGTGTTGGCTGGAACAGTTCTGGTAAAGAGAATCCCGAACGCAATACTTTAGCTGCTGTTGGTCTGGGGTTGCGTTGGGCACAGGGCGATCGCTTCACCGTTCGTCTTGACTGGGGTATTCCTTTGGTATCTGTTAACTCAAATGAGAGAACATTACAAGAAAACGGTCTGTATTTTAGTTTACTTTATAATCCTTTTTAACTGCTGTCTATGTCCACCCTATTAAAAGTTGAGCGTGGACATGGACAGTAGTCAATGATGAAAAAATGATGATTATTTAGGTTTTTATAAAAAAGACCCTGGGTTATGATTCCAGGGTGCATACACGTTTTTCAGGCATTAATAGGTTGAATAATAACTTTGTAAAATAGTTATTTCTACTATCTATAGAATGATACAAAAGTAGGTTTAGTTATTTGAGTCGATCGATACATCTATCGTTGGGAGTATACAAATATTGAAAGAGGCAAGTTATCCGGCAATATTTTGATTGGATTAACCTTAAAATGTTGCTTTAAGTAATCCATATAATTTAAGCTAATTCTATTTTTGCTGGGTGCATCAAAATACATCCAAAATTAAATGTAATTTCTTGGGAGATATCCGCAAAATAATCGGTAGTGAAAGAGAATAACTTAAGTATTTTTAGGTAGTTGCACAGTAAATAAACTACCTTTCCCTACTTCAGAAGCGACGTTGATAGTTCCTGCGTGCCCTTCTATAATGCGATGGGATAGATGTAGTCCTAAGCCACTACCCGAGCGTTTATTTCTGCCTTGGCGAAATCGCTCGAAAATTGTTGCTCGATCTTCTGGCGCAATTCCATATCCTGTATCTTCTACCTCAAGTATTACCGAATCTGGATCTGGATCTCCTGGATTAGATGATGTTTCATAAATGCGGATTGTTATGCCTCCTGTATCTGTAAATTTGATGGCATTTGCAATCAGGTTGTTTAACACTCGCCGCAATTCTAAACGATCGCCCATGATAATAGCAGCGTTTGCACTCAGTGGATCTAATTGACGGGTATCAATTTCTAGAGTTAAGCCTTTTTCATTAGTTAGAGGACTTAGTTCGTTGACTACTTCTTGAGATATTTCACATAAATCGCATTCCTCCCAATTCAACGTTTTTTTACCCGCCTCGAAGCGATAGACTTCTAATAGGGTGTTGACCATTTCCATCAAATTTTGGTTACTGCGAATCATGACTGCGATCGCTTGTTTCATTTCCGGCGAAATTTTGCAGAATGTTTCCATTTCAAACAAATTCAACATCCGATCGGCGGCTACTAGGGGAGTTCGCAAATCATGAGTCAGACGGGAAACAAAATCTTCCCGTTGGCGGGCCATTTTTTGTTGTTCGTCCAGACTGTGCTTGAGACGTAATAGCGATCGCACCCTTGCCAGTAGTTCATCAGTATCAAATGGTTTACGAATAAAATCGTCAGCACCAGCATCCAAACCTTCGACAACGCTGGATTGATGAAAGGCAGTAATTAATAGAATTGGAATATAAGAGATTGCAAGGTTATTCCGAATCCGACGTGTGACTTCATAGCCATCTATCCCCGGCATCATTACATCTAACAGAATCAGATCGGGTGGAGATTGCTCAATTTTACGTAAAGCTTTTATTCCATCTGAAGCCAAATCAATTTCATACCCCTCACTTTCTAAAATTGCTTGAACCAAAATCAGATTATCTTGAGTGTCGTCGACTGCTAAGATCCGATAAATTTTATTATTTTCAACTACAGACATGATTTATAAATTTTTATCAGTTTTTCTGGAAGTAATTTTTAAATTTAGGATATTCTATTGGTGCTTTTCTGGCTTGAGAAGATGACTGATGAGAATTTTGTGCAGGAGAAAAAAAATCATCCTTATCTAACTGTGAAGCTGGAGCATTTGCTGCTACAGTCGGTAATGTAATTTGACGTGGTAATTCAATTTTAAACATTGAACCCACCTCCAATTTACTTTCAAGAAATATTTTACCGCCCATCATTCGCACTAGCGAATCTATAATTGCCAAACCCAGACCTGTACCTGGATATTTGCGAGTGATAGTTTGATCGACTTGCCGAAATGCTTCAAAAATATGTTTAAAATCTTTGGGGGCTATGCCAATACCTGTATCTTGAACGATAATTAATATTCGATTTTCAGGTAGTTCCTTAACCTCAACCCAGATTTCACCAGACTCTGTAAATTTAATGGCGTTGGAAAGCAAGTTAATCAAAATCTGTTTGACACGAACTGGATCGTTAAATATCAAAGGATTTTGCAAATCGGTTTGTACTAACAATGAAAGATTTTTAGCATCAGCTAGGGAACGCATTTCACTGACAACGAGATTGATTACCTTTGATATATCAAATCTTTCTGCCTTGAAATCTAATCCTCCTCCCTCCAGCTTGGAAAAATCGAGAACTTCATTGAGTAGCATCAGTAAATGCTTCCCATTATTCAAAATGCGCTCAACCATATCTGCTTGCTGGTGCGTTAGTTGACCGAACTTAGGACGCAAGAGTATTTGTGAAAAACCAATAATCGCATTCATCGGCGTTCTAAGTTCGTGGGAAATAGTTGCCAAAAAAAGTGATTTTAGACGTGATGCCTCCAATAACTTAAAGTTTTGCAATTGAATCTGTTGCTGTTGTCTCTCCAATTCTTGGTTCTTACAAGTGAGTTGTTCATGAGTTTCTCTAAGGTGCTGGTTTGCCAAATCGACCTGCATTTGTGCTTGATAAATCCGAATCGCACTCCGTAAAACTTGCGACAAATTTTCTGGAGATATTCTAGACTTAGAGAGATAGTCTGTAGCACCAGCTTTCAATAATTCGAGAGTAATTTCTTCATCTCCTTGACCAGTTAAAACTACTAAAGGAACTTTAATTTCTGAAGAACGTAGCTGCTGAATCAAGGTTAGTGCGTCCCGATCTGGTAAACGATAGTCGAGGAAAACACAATCGTAAGTAGTAATGCTTAAGACGGATAATGCTTCTTTAGCATTGCCTACTTCAGACAGTTCTATCTGAACACCTGCTTTAGTTAGAGCAGAACAGATTGCTATCCGGTCTACTTCGTCATCGTTTACAACCAAAATTTTCAGCGTCTCTTCCATCGGTTTTTATTTTCGCCGCCAAACATAGGTTGATGTATAACATTTATCTTTTTAGATTATCCAACTAAAGAATATAAGATTTCCCTTCATATAAAACTTGTAATTTGATTGATTAAGATATTTTGCATAAGATCCACTTTAATACCTGCTTGACATTCATCACATTCTACAACTTTGTTATCCTCCGTTAGTAGTATGTCGCTCGCTCTTTCGAGTCTTTCCTTGGGTAGAATTGAGTCTGTTGTATCTTCAATCTGGTTAATTTACCAGATGCTAACGAAACTTCTAACAAATGACCAATGTCTTGCAAAAAATTAGTAATTAACGTCTAATGTGAATTAAAGAGAATGAGACTGGAAGGTGAGAACATCAATACC
>NZ_JAVRCK010000138.1:0-16097 GCF_034530815.1 Nostoc sp. DedSLP03 | reverse complement strand
CCTCCGTATTATCTCGTAGTCTTTTTCAGAAATCAAATATGATTCCTATATCCCTGTTTGCTGCTTCAAACCTCAAAAATCTTCATCATCAACAAAAAATTCCGCATCGTCTTCCAATCGAGAATTACCCTGCCTAATACCAGCAAGTCCCCACAGAGGTTGCAGCAGTGCCATACCAATTAACCCGACAACGGCACTAAAAGCCAGCACTAAACCCATTGGTATCTGAATCGATTGAAATGTTAAAAACTTTAACGATACGGGTGTAGCATTTTGGACTGAAATAATTGCGATCGCGATTACCCAAACTGCAACAACTAGAGATGTCAAAAAAGGCGCGAAAGTTTTCATACTTTAATCGAAATGAGAAGTTAGAAGTTAGAAGTTATACCAATTTGAAAAAAGAATGCGACAGATACATACGGACATACCTTTGTTTTGTCTAGCTTTCCTAATTTTGAATTTTGAATTTTGAATTGGTATTAGGAGTTATATTTTGCTCGAAATTAGAAACGAGGAGTTAAGAATTGTTAATTTACAACTCTTAACTCCTAATTCATAACTCTTAACTTTTAATTCCTAACTCTGACAGATTAAACTGCTACTGCCTCTAGTTTAGCAATGGCACTCTCTAACTCTTGGGCGATTTGAGTTAGTTTTTCGGGAGTGTTGGTTTCTAGGTAGACGCGCACCAGTGGTTCTGTACCAGAAGGACGCAGTAAAACCCAGCTACCTTCTTCTAAATACAGCTTAATACCGTCTTTACGCCCCACTTCCTTGACTTTAATTCCTGCTACCTCTGTAGGTGGATTTTTAGTAAAGGAGTCGATGACGGCGGTTTTGTGTGCCTCTGTGAGGTGCAAGTCTAGGCGGTTGTTGTAAAGTGGGCCATCGGCTTCGGCGATCGCTTCTTTAACAAGTTGACTCAGCGGTTTGCCTTCATAGGCGATCGCTTCTGCCACCAGCATATCGGCTAATACCCCGTCTTTTTCGGGAATATGCCCAATAACACTCAAACCGCCTGATTCCTCTCCACCGATTAATACGGCAGTTTCGCGCATTTTTTCGCCGATGTATTTAAAACCAACTGCTGTTTCGTAAATTTGCAGCCCATTTTTAGCAGCGAAATTATCCAGCAGGTGGGTGGTAGCGACAGTGCGGACTATCGCGCCAGTTTTACCTTTGTTTTTGATTAAATGACGTGCTAGAAGCAACAGCACAGTATTCGGAGTCAGGACGTTTCCTTGTTCATCAACGATACCAAAGCGATCGCTATCTCCATCCGTTGCCAAGCCCAAATCAGCTTGATCTTGAACTACTGCTTCCACTAACTCAACTAACTGTTCTCCTTTGGGTTCTGGCATTCCACCCCCAAATAAAACATCTCTCCAATCGTGGAAACTTTCTAGTTGAACGCTACTATGTTGCAAAACTTCATCTAAATAGCCGCGAGAGGTAGAATACAAAGCATCGTACTTTACCTTTAAATTAGCGCTTCTGATCTTTTCTACATCAAGTAGAGTGTAGATAAATTGTAGGTAATCTGGTTTCGGATCGAAAATTGAAATTGAACCTGATGGGTTGCTCCCAGGCAACTCATCCGATGCACCTTCTATATTTGCCACAATAGTATCAGTAATCTCTGGAGTGGCAGGCCCAGCATAATCGGGTATATATTTAATTCCACAGTAGGGTGCTGGATTATGGCTAGCAGTAAACATTAACGCCCCAGCGGAATTTAGGTGACGGGCGTTGTAGGCAATTACTGGTGTGGGACAATCCCGCTCGGTAATTTTTACAGTCCAACCCAAGTCTGCTAATACTTGGGCCGCTGTTTGGGCAAACTGGTCAGCTAAAAAGCGAGTATCGTAGGCAATAAGTACTGGTCTATCTTTTGTGTAGGCTGTTTCTAAGTAAGTGGCGATTGCCCTTGTTACTTTTCTCACATTGGGGAAAGTAAAGTCATCGGCAATAATCCCTCGCCATCCATCGGTACCAAATTTTATCTTGCTAGACATTTTTGCCACTTGCTCCGGTACATTATCAGTACTATAAAAGCTTCCCGCAAAGCGTGTGTAGCAGCAAGTATCCTCCGAAGTTCTTTTCTAAGCAAGCCTTAGCTTAAACTTCTCCCCACCGTATTTTCTCTCACTGTTTCTGAGCAATGTCAACCCCCGATCGACCTTTTGCCAGTTATCACCTTTGGTCTCTAGTTGCCCCAGCGACTGGGCAAGAACGCTGGCACTGCCAGATGAGACGGGGGTTTATCAAAGCACGGCAACACGAACCACAAGTCAAAGCGCTTTTAACGCAAGCCACCGCGCCCCAGCGTATTGGCATACTAGCTCAAAAAGGCGTTTATGAGTTTCATCATCACAGGCATCTGTTGAAGCAAGCAGATGGCGTAGAAAGAGTTGCCCAGCTACTTAAATTAGGCAACTCAAGCGTTCAAGTCCAGCAACGCGTGCTGCAAATTTTGCAAAAATATCATGATTCGCCGTTGCTTTTGGATAAAGATATTATCCAATTAACTCCAGGTGATGAAGGCTTTCCTAAACCGATAGTAGTTGAACAAGAAGATTACTGCTTTCGCTTATACGCGGCTATGGACTGCGTTTTTATTGAGTCTGATAGCACTTTACATATTTTGGATTTCAAAACTGGTAAGTCGGCTTTTGACAAACGACAAGCATTAGTTTACTTAGTAGCTGCTCGTTATCTTTACCCCGGACGAGAAGCTGTTGCATCATTTTATAATTTAGAAATATGTAAAAAATCAGAGTTAATTAGTATTAACAATAGTGAATTAGAATCCTTAAAATTTGAGTTAGCGAATATTGCTCATAAGCACCAACACGATTTACAAAAATATCAGGAAGAAACTAGTAATTTCAGTAAAATATTTCCTCCTAACCCTGGCTCTCACTGCCGCTTTTGCCCATTTAACTCCATCTGTGAGTTTGCCGATTTTAAGCAGCATCAATCATATCCATTGCCCAGTTTAAGAAGTTTAAGAGTTAATAGTTAATTAGTTTATTTACCTTGGTTCCATTTTCAAAAAAAATTAATACAATACTCGTATTTTTACTGGACTGAGTTTCTTCTCCTATCAGACAACCTAGATATAGGATACATCGATTTTTATCTTTGGTTGTAAGGAGTTAAGATTAGTGCGATTAACGGCAAATAAATCTGTATTTAGATTAGTAGGAATTTCGACATTTCTTTTACTTCTCATTTTTAAAGGGACTTTACCTCAAACTGTTTATGCATTGCTGTCGTCTCTGGACGCTTGTGCTGTTCAAGCTGAATGTGCTGCTGCTGGCTCGGAATTAGCTCCTACTGCGAAGGCTGCAATTAGCACAACTAAAACTCAAAATGAGCAGGTTCCAAATAAAGCTCTGGAGAGATATTGTTCTTTTTATCCACTTAATTTGGTTTGTGGGCCACAAGGTCAATTTTCAGTTCTTTATAATTACAAATTTCATCAAACAGTACATTACAGGAGGTCTGGCTCTCCTGAAAAATTTGTAACTCATCACTTTCGGAGTTGGCGACCTGCACCAGGGGCAATTAGAAGTTTAGCTCAACCTCCAGGTATTGAATTTGGTGGTGGTTATCCTCCATCTGGTGATTATGTAACCTGGATTCATTTAAATGATGGAGATGGTAATAATCAAACTCGTGGAGTTGTTTATGAATACTCAACTGGCGATACCATGACATGGGATGATTATGCAAATTATTCTAACAATAAGATTGAGGGAGAATGGATTAGCGATGTGGTTCGTGTTGATATACCACCAGATAATTCATCTCGTTATGATAGGAAAGATTGACTTCAATAAAAGCATGATGTTGCTGTTCAATTAATAAATTTTCATCAAATTAGAGATTATTGGGATGAATGAGCTTTATACGCTTCTTCAAAAGATTAAAGAAAATCCAGTTATGTACATAGACAAGCCATCAATTACTTGTCTTCATTCATTCATAAATGGGTATATAGATGGTCTAATCACACTCGGATTTACTACAATAAACTCTTGTGGAATGGAAGGGTTTCAAGAGTGGATACAAGAAAGAGCAAAAACTAATACGACTCAATCTTGGGCTGGGATAATTCTCTCTTACTCTGGAAGCGAACGAGCTGCTTTTAATAGGTTTTTTGAAGAATTTGAACAGTTCTTAAAGCAGAAAGATGATTCAAAAAGTCAAAAGAGTGAAGAGATTTCAAGACTTAGTGAGAATATGAGTTTTCCTCAGTTTGATATTTACAACGAGATTCTAACTCATATAAAGAAAAGACCAGGAATGTATTTAGGAGCTAATTCACCAATTACTATACTAGATATGCGTTTGCGAGGATATAGTCTGGCTCGAAGAGAAGTTGGCGTACTTCCAACTGAGCCAGAAAGAGAATTTGAAGGTTTTCAATCATGGATTGAAGATAAATATGGAATTAACTCAGGTCAGTCATGGGCTAAGATAATTCTTTTCTATTCTGTAGATGAGCCGGAAGCACTACAGAAATTTTTTGAATTGTTTGAAGAATACTTGAATAGAAATAAGAATTCAGATGTAGACGAAAATAGCGGTTAACTAGAGAGTATTAGGGTGCGTTAGCCTACGGCATAACACACCCTACTCGCTAATTTTTCTATTGCATCAGATTAATTTGGTCATGTGAGTATTAACGCGATCGCTATTGCACCAGAATAGGTCTATTCAAAATGCTCATCACCTCGCCTGGATTGGGGCTTGGTAGCAGAGGACTCCAATCGCCAACATCTGCATAACCAATAATTTGCAAATAGTGAATTGTGCTGGTTACAGCTTTAGAAGAACCAATTAACAGATGTTTAAGTGGTTCTTTAAGAGGAGTTGCTTGAGAGGATATTTGATTGATGGTGAAATCAGCTCTTGACAAAAAGCCTTGTGTCATAAATCCCACAAGATAATTTGTACCTATTTCTGATGCTATTGTTGCTTGTTGAGCAAAGTATTGCTCAAACTCAGCCTTGGCTTGCATTTGTGTCATCATTTATTAATCTCCTAATATGGGGGTAAACATCAGCGATCGCTTTATTTGGTGTCCAGCCGGAGGGCGATCGCATTCCAACACTCACAATCATACTGCCTAAATAGGACAATCGGATAATAGGATAAACCACTAAATCAACATAGCCTAAAAAGCTGTGCAAAAATTAAGCGGTTGTAAGCTGTACAAGGTTGATGAGTGAAAAGAAGGAATTACGGGGCTATGTTTCTCCAGAGTTAAACCGATTATTTCGGGCTGTGGTAGCTCTCAAAGATAAAAACCTCAGCGATACGATCGCTGAGGCTTTAGAAGACTGGCTCAATAAACCTGAAAACCAGGAGCTAATTAAAAAGCATAATTTAGGTAAATAAATCGAAGAAATTCAAAAGGGTGGTAGTTCTTTAAGAATTGTAAACCGGATATGATTAATCGCTAAATCACCGATGGGGATATCTTCTTTGGTTAGCCGTTCACCTTGACTTGTCACCGTTTCAAAGGTGATGCCTTTGCCAATTTCAATGTGATACCAGCATAAGCCCATAAAAAAGCGCGTTGGATAAGGGCCACCTTCACCTATATCGTCAGGATTTGATTCCATTGGCAACCAACCAAAATTTGGGACGTAGAACTCCAGCCAAACATGATTGAAGTCGGGTTGTAACGGTACTCCCACAAAGTCACTATGGGGAGGACATTTATACCTGCCGACGGTACGGCAGGGAATGCCATTTAAACGGGATAAAGCAAGTAAAACGCCGACATATTCACCACAAGAACCAACACCCCGCTCTAAAACCGTATCTGGTGTATCAATGTAAGGTTTAATACCGTAGGATAATTCATCATAAACGTAGTTGCGGATGCTGTGCATTTTCCGCAGCACATTGGTTTCAGAACCAATCGCTTCTCTGGCGGCACGGCGAACAATTGTAGTATCCATTGCTAAATCGTCGTCGTCCACTAGGTAGCGTGTTTGTAATTCTGGGGACAGATCGGGTATATTTTCTACATCTCTGGGTGTAATCCGATATTTAATCCCTCGAACTTCCAAAAGTGCTTTCCAGCCAAATATATGCCGTTCGCCTGGGGCAAGAGAATCAAATTTAAAGACTGCTACGCGTTGCCCCTCTATCACTTCTTCGGTGAAGGGTATACCAATAGGTTCAACGTGTTTCACCTTTTGACGCTCAGTTTCCGATGGTAGGGCGATGCGCCATTCCACATCGGGTAAATAAACCTCGTCTAAGGGTGCAATTTCTTCAGCATAAGACATTTCAATCAGATAGCCATTAGAGAGGGCGTAACGCTTATCTGGCTGGTAATGATAATACAGAGGATGAATAAAAGTGCGATCGCGGAATGTTAGCTCATGACTCGGATCGGCATTGGGGTTATCCCGAATATAAGGCTCCTCTGAGGCGTAGGCGACGTAAATACTTTCTTTGCCTGTTTCGCCATTTTTATGAATTGCTATGCCTGTAGGACATTCAAAGGGTGTCAGGACGCTAAATTGCAGTTCTCCCGTGGCTCTGTCCATCGCGTAAACTGATTGTTCGGTGCGATCGCAAATCCATAGCATTTCTTGGTTAACTGCCAAATTCTCTATCCCAACTCCAGGGGCATAAAATCTGGTAATCTCTTTTCGGGTTTCGCGGTCAAAAACCAGAATGTAGCCTAGCCTTTGGCAACTAACATAAAGTGTTGTTTCCCAAACAGCAACGCCATCAGCGGCATAAGGCAATGTTACAAAATGTTCCAGATCCAAAGTGTTGAGCTTGCACGAGTAAACACTATTTTCTCGGCTTACCCACAGGGTATCATCCCACACCGCTAAACCAGTGACATCGATAAATTCTTCAACTTGATGGGGATTGAGAATTCTGCTGTTGTCAGAGGTAGGATCGATTTCCAGTAGATGCCCTTTAATACTGTCAATAGCAATCAGTCTATCTTTAATGAAAGTAATGCCACACAGGGCAGCAGCGGTAAGCGGTCGAATTGTTTTTTGCCCAAACATCTGGCTAACGGTCAAAGTGGGGAGTGCAAAACTCATAAAACCTTGTGGTAAGTGTAAAAAACCCTCACCTTTAGGTAGGAGAGGAAACATGACTCAAGCGGTTTTACCGCCGCCACACCAATCGCTTGATATAGGAAATCCTAGTCAAGCAATGGCTCCCCTGATCGGGGTAGATGAAAAATGCTGAGTTAAAAGACTGCCCACAATGGGCGTTGCTCTTACTAAGTACATCAATTAGTGGTTCTCGATCGCCACGTTGACAGCGGGGTACTAATAATTATCGGTACAATGTGTTCCGAAAAACTCTTTCGTGAGAAATAATACTATGTGAAAATAGGAGGAATTTACAAATATTAAAAATTACATATACACTCATACAACTGGGCGCGAGGCTTAATGTAACTTTAAAAGATGGAATTCCTGCCATCACTAAATTATGATCGAATTTTGTAACCATTTGCTGTGACCTACACGATGTCTGCCAATTCTCTGCCTGAAGGTGCCGCCGTTTGGCATAGTTTAGAAGTTGATAAAGCGCTAGACCTGCTTGATAGTAATGCAGACAGCGGCTTAACACCCCAAGAAACTCAACAGAGATTGCAAAAATACGGCCCTAACGAACTTGAAGAAACTGCTGGCCGTAGTACTTGGGAAATTCTGCTGGATCAGTTCAAGAACATTATGTTGTTGATGCTGATTGGCGTGGCTCTGATTTCTGGGTTTTTAGACCTAATGGCTTTGCGATCGGGCAGTTTGAAGCCTGGTGAAGTGCCATTTAAAGATACGATCGCTATCTTAGCAATTGTTATCCTCAATGGCATACTTGGCTACGTCCAAGAAAGCCGCGCTGAAAAAGCCTTGGCAGCCTTGAAAAAAATGACCTCTCCCTTAGTGCGCGTCATCCGTGACACCAGACTGGTGGAGATAGCAGCCAAGGAACTAGTTCCAGGGGATGTCATGCTGCTGGAAGCTGGGATGCAGATAGCCGCAGATGGACGCTTGATCGAACAGTCTAATTTACAAGTGCGTGAGTCGGCATTAACTGGTGAAGCCGAGGCGGTGAATAAACAGGCATCACTAAAATTGCCGGAGGAAACATCATTAGGCGATCGCTTAAATGTCGTCTTTCAAGGAACTGAAGTAGTCCAAGGACGTGCCAAGGTTCTGGTGACTAACACCGGCATGACTACAGAACTAGGCAAAATTGCCACCATGTTGCAGGCGGTGGAAAGTGAACCCACGCCTTTACAGCAGCGGATGACTCAACTGGGTAATGTCCTAGTTACAGGTTCTTTAATTCTGGTGGCGATCGTTGTTGTTGGCGGTGTCATCAAGGACGGAGGTTTTAAAAATATTCAAGAACTCTTGGAAGTTTCCTTGAGTATGGCGGTTGCTGTAGTGCCAGAAGGTTTACCAGCTGTAATTACCGTCACCTTGGCACTGGGAACCCAGCGAATGGTACGCCAAAATGCCTTGATTCGCAAATTGCCAGCAGTGGAAACATTGGGTTCTGTAACTACCATCTGTTCTGATAAAACCGGCACCCTGACTCAAAATAAAATGGTGGTGCAATCGATTTCCACCAATAATAAAACTTTTCGCGTCACAGGCGAAGGTTATGCTCCCACAGGAGATTTTCAGTTAAACAATCAAAAAATTTCTTTAGAGGAATCTCCAGAAATCTCTGCATTATCAGTTGCCTGTGCTATTTGTAATGACTCCGTATTGCAAAAAGAACAAGGTGAATGGGCAATTTTGGGAGATCCTACAGAAGGGGCATTAATTACCCTGGCGGGAAAAGCCGGAATTGAAAAAGACCAGTGGAACAGTAAATTACCTCGCGTTGGAGAGTTCCCCTTTTCCTCAGAACGGAAGCGGATGAGCGTGATTTCTCAGGTGGAGCAAGTCGCCACAGGTAAAGCATCTTCGAGAGGTGTTGACCCTGTTATTGCCAGTTTTCTGCAATCGGAACCTTACTTAATGTTTACCAAAGGTTCTCCAGAATTAATTTTGGCACGTTGCACTCAGATTCATTTGGGTAATGACACAGGCCGCTTGACTGAAGAACAACGCCAGAAAATTTTGGCAGAAAATGACCTGATGGCGAGTAAAGGTCTTCGGGTGCTAGGTTTTGCCTACAAACCTTTGTCAGAGATTCCACCGTCAGGTTCAGACGAGACATCCGAACAAGGCTTAGTATGGCTGGGATTGGTGGGAATGCTAGATGCGCCACGCCCAGAAGTCAGAGCAGCCGTGCAAGAGTGTCGAGAAGCAGGTATTCGCCCAGTGATGATTACTGGCGACCACCAATTAACAGCACGAGCGATCGCCACCGATTTAGGAATTGCCCAAGAAGGCGATAGGGTACTTACAGGTCAAGAATTGCAACGGATGACTGACCAGGAATTAGAGCAAAACGTTGACTTGGTAAGCATCTATGCCAGAGTTTCCCCTGAACACAAACTGCGAATTGTCCAAGCACTGCAACGCCGGGGTCGATTTGTAGCGATGACAGGTGATGGTGTCAACGATGCCCCAGCCCTCAAACAAGCCGACATCGGTATTGCAATGGGTATTACTGGCACTGATGTCAGTAAAGAAGCGAGTGACATGGTATTACTTGATGACAACTTCGCTACCATTGTCAGCGCCACCAAGGAAGGTAGAGTTGTTTATACCAACATCCGCCGCTTTATTAAATACATCTTGGGCAGTAACATTGGTGAAGTTCTCACAATTGCAGCTGCCCCCTTAATCGGCTTGGGAGGCGTTCCCCTAACTCCCTTACAAATTTTGTGGATGAACTTGGTGACAGATGGTTTGCCAGCCTTAGCATTAGCTGTGGAACCTCCAGAACCGGATGTCATGCAACGTCCGCCTTTTAGTCCCCGCGAAAGTATTTTCGCTAGGGGATTGGGTTCTTATATGATTCGCATTGGCATCATCTTTGCCATTATCAGCATTGCCTTAATGTGGTGGGCTTATCAACATAGTCATGCCCCAGGCTATCAAGGCGATCGCGATACTTGGAAAACAATGGTATTTACTAGCTTGTGTATTGCCCAAATGGGTCATGCGATCGCCATTCGCTCCAACAACCGACTGACCATTGAGATGAATCCCTTCTCGAATATCTTTGTACTAGCGGCTGTTGTCGTCACCACGATTTTGCAGTTGATGCTAGTTTACGTCCCACCCCTGCGAGATTTCTTTGGTACTCACTACTTGAATATGCAGGAATTGGGGGTTTGTATTGGCTTCAGCGCCTTAATGTTCGTGTGGATTGAAGCGGAGAAGATATTCTTGCGGATTATGGGCAAGAAGGCCGTTTGAAAAAGTGAGGAGTTAAAAGTTAGGAGTTAAAAGTTAGGAGTTAGGAGTTAAAAGTTAAGAGTTAGGAGTTAGGAGTTATGAGTTAAAGAACATTTTGTATTTAAAACTCAAAACTTAAAATTCCTCACTCCTCACTCATACCTTCTAACTCTTAACTTCTCACTCCTAACTTTTCCTTATGTACCTAAAAACTCTAAACCTCCGACAATTTCGCAATTATCAAGACCAAAAGGTTGAGTTTACTGCTGCCAAAACAATTTTGGTAGGTAATAACGCTCAGGGAAAGTCGAATTTGTTGGAGGCGGTGGAGTTGCTGGCGACATTGCGATCGCACCGAATCACCCGCGATCGCGATTTAGTTCAAGAAGGAGAAGCCATAGCTCAAATTGATGCCATCCTTGAGCGACAAACAGGTGTTAGTGACCTGACCTTGACCTTGCGCCGCAATGGTCGCCGTAGCGTTGCTCTCAATGGCGAATCTATCCGCCGTCAAATGGATTTTCTTGGCGTTCTCAATGCAGTCCAATTTTCCAGCTTGGATTTAGACTTAGTACGCGGCGGCCCGGAAGGTCGCCGCAACTGGTTAGATACACTATTAATTCAACTCGAACCAGTTTATGCTCACATTTTGCAGCAGTATAACCATGTGTTACGCCAGCGCAATGCCTTTTTAAAACGCCATCTAGAGACGTTGGATGCAACGTCTTTACAATCAGAACTAGCGCTGTGGGATGCACAGTTAGCTACTACAGGAACTAGGGTAATTAGACGACGCGATCGCGCTATCCAAAGATTAGCCCCCATTGCTACCACCTGGCACAGTAGTATCAGCGGCAGTACAGAAGTTCTACAAATCAAGTACGTGCCGAATATTCCTTTAGAGGATAACCAGCCAGAAGAAGTACAGCAAGCTTTTTTAGCAAAAATTCAGCAACGAGCCGTTGCTGAAATGCACCAAGGCACGACTCTTGTCGGCCCTCATCGAGATGAAATAGAATTAACGATTAACCAGACACCCGCTCGTCAATACGGTTCTCAAGGTCAGCAACGAACGCTGGTTTTAGCTTTAAAATTAGCCGAATTACAATTAATTGAAGAAGTCGTCAAAGAGCCACCATTACTATTACTAGATGATGTTCTTGCCGAACTAGATTTATCCCGCCAAAATCAATTACTTGATGCCATTCAAGACCGTTTTCAAACCTTGATTACTACTACTCATTTGGGTTCTTTTGATTCCCAATGGTTAAAATCTTCACAAATCCTCTTTGTGAAGGCAGGAGAAATAATGCAACATCAGTAATTTTAAAAATCATATTTATAATAATTTATAATTCGTATGATTATCTGGTATTCCCTTATTCCTATTTTCAGATAAAGGTAAATTAGGAAGCTCAATAACTCTATGTTTCTTAAGCATATTTTTTATTAAAAATAATAGATAGTTAATTATTGATTTCGTTTTTCAAACCTTTTAAAAACGTTGAGAACTAAAAAAGTCAGCATAGCGCCGATTAATCCTAACTGCCATAAACCACAGCCAGCAGCAATTCCCAATGCAGAAGAAACCCAAATAGCCGCTGCTGAGGTGAGTCCGTGAATTTCAAGTTGCTGTGATTCTTGGGAAGATTGACGCACAATTTCTCCAGCACCGAGAAATCCTACACCAGCTGCAATCCCTTGAATCACACGGCTAAGTGCATCGGGACTAGATTGCAGTCCTTTTGTTTGCATGATTATTAAGGTAAATAAGGCTGAACCTAAACTCACTAGCATGTGAGTTCTTAAACCCGCTGGTTTGCGCCTAATTTGACGTTCTAAGCCGATGATTGCTCCAATAAGCAATGCAATACATAGCCGGAAGCTGATATTCAGCCAATCATCAGTTGCAAGGTAGTAAGTGTTTGACAATGTTTAGTCTGATATGGAGAATTTTATATTCTAGGTTAAATTGTAATATTTTTATAAAAAAGTACAAAACTATTCTAATGTTTTATTAATGGAGTTTAATCCAATGGGTATAGTGCAATAACCTATCTCATATTTGGATTCTATCAATTCAGTAATGGTTTTGAAACTGAGAATTAATCTTTCTCATTATTAGGATTGTTTTTCAATAAAATATTATTTTGGCCAATGAATGGAGATTGGCATTGTTAAATTGTCACAACGATCGTAATTTGGGTAAACTACATGAATTTTAAGTTTATTAAATAGTTTTTTGGCTATTTAAAATGACTTAGCCAGAGAATTATACCTTAAATAGTTAGATTAACCCATACACTCAACAATTAAATATGATAAGGACATGTATAAGTAGAGCAAATCAGCTATACAGCGTATTTCAAGTTACTGAAGTACACAACGATTCGTCTCAAAGCCAGGTATAAAGCCTGTTTTACTTCTGACTTCTGAATTCTGAATTATCCTCTATCCTGCTTCAAAACCCATAACTTTGTAATTCATCCAAAAGAAAACTGCTGTCAGCCCTGAGTACTTTTTATTCAAAAGTCAGTGAATTAACCTGATAACATACCAAAAAGAAATGGCTGTGGCTACAAATAGACAACTAACAAATTGAGTGAATAAACTCTACTGGCTAGATCAAATTAAATTACAAGACCGTGCCAAAGTAGGTGACAAAGCCTTTTACTTGAGCAAAATTATCCAGCGTGGCTATCCGGTGATGCCTGGTTTTGTAGTTTCGGCAGAAATTTTGCGGCAATTTCTCGAAAATCTCAATAGTTCAGAATCATTAATAGCTGACTTACCCTATTCTTCGCTACACCTGGATGTCACTAATTGGCGGCAACTTCAGCAGGTGGCTAGTCGCTTGCGCCAAGAAATTCTGACTGCGACTGTAACCCAGGAGTGGGTGAGTCTAATTTTTCAAGCAGCTAGAGAATGGCAAACTAGCTGTTTAATTCTTCGACCTTCTTTGGGAGTATCAACTGCTACTCCAGGAATAAACAATATATCGGGTTTACTAGAGTCGGTATTTTGCCAGTGCGAACCAGAAGCGATCGCTTTGGCTCTAAAACGTACCTGGAGTCAAATATTTCGGGCCCGGAGTCTATTATATTGGCAGCACTCAGGAATTAATCTGCAACAAATTAATCTCGCAGTTTTGGTGCAACCTGTTGAAAATGCGATCGCTTCTGGCTCGCTCACAACCAATGCCTCTGGATGGGAAATTGAAGCTACTTTAGGATTAGGAATTGCGATCGCTCTTGGCGAAATACAGCCAGATATTTACTACATTCAACCAGAAACTGGGGCTGTACTTGAGCAACAACTGGGCAATAAAATGCTGGCTTATGGTGTTGATGATGCAGCATCTAAAATTTTTTTGCGACTCGTGCCGAACTCAGGGTTAACACCAGATCGCACCTGTCTGATTACTTATTTAATTCCAGAAGCCCAACAAAAACAGTACTCTTTACAAGAAGAATACTTACAACAAATAATTACTCTGGGAACTCAACTGGTAAGTGAACTAGGTAAAACTTTTACCATTAAATGGACTCTCGCTGGGCAAACTACATCTGGTAAGCTCTACATCACACAAGTTAATCCTTCGCAATCTATGATTCCCCACTCACACTTGATTCGGGGACTAGCAGCAGCCGGAGGACGGGTTGTAGCCACTGCCCTAGTAATTACTAATTCGCAACAGAAACCCGAACAACTACCGAAGGGAGTAATTTTAGTAGTTCCAACGATTACACCTGATTGGTTGCCATTATTGCAACAAGTTGGTGGTATTATCACTGAACAAGGGGGATTAACCAGTCACGCGGCAATTCTAGCGAGAGAATTAGGTATCACAGCAGTAGTAAACGTAACATCTGCCACAACTTTAATCCAAACTGGCGAACGATTGCTGCTTGATGGCGACAGAGGAGAAGTTTATCGCATCAAAGCAGACTCAAAGGAAGAGATGGACAAAGGCAGAGAAGAAAATCTTCTTATCTCCGATCGCCCCAACTCGAAAGCGCTTCATTCTGCTGTTACGTCTCATCTACCTATGATTGCTACCCAATTGCTGGTTAACTTGAGTCAGTCCACTTTAATAGAACAAGTGCAAAACCTGCCTGTAGATGGAGTGGGATTGTTACGTTCCGAATTGATGGTACTAAATATATTGAACGGGCAACATCCCAATAGTTGGATTTTAAGCGGGCGTCAGGCAGAATTGTTAGAGCTATGGTCTGAGCAGATTATGCAATTTGCTCGTGCCTTTGCCCCAAGACCAGTTTTTTATCGTTCTTTAGATTGGCGATCGCAGGATTTACCATCATTTAGTGATAGTTTACAATCTTCGCCCCAGTCAATGTTAGGCGAACGTGGCACCTTTAGTTATTTACAAAATCCCGCAGTCTTTGACCTAGAACTGCAAGCTTTGGTAAGTGTACAGCAAGCTGGTTACACCAATGTAAACCTGCTGTTGCCTTTTGTACGGACTGTAGAAGAATTTACTTTTTGCCGTCGCAAAGTTGAGCAAGCTTTTTTAACCGAGGTAGCGCAGTTTCAATTGTGGATGATGGCAGAAGTGCCAAGTGTCTTGTTTTTATTACCAGAATATGTGAAAGCAGGTGTGGCCGGAATTTCTATTGGTACAAATGACCTGACCCAATTATTGCTAGGAGTGGATAGAGAACAAGGACAGTTAGCAAAAGTATTTAATGAACGCCATCCAGCAGTTATGGGTGCGATCGCTCAACTGATCCAAATGGCTAAAAATGCTGGTATACCTTGTTCAATCTGCGGTCAAGCACCAGCCCTTTATCCAGAAATCATCGATAAGTTAGTGGAATGGGGTATAACTTCGATTTCTGTTGAACCGGAAGCAGTCGAACGAACATATCAAGCGATCGCTCGTGCTGAACAACGCTTAATTTTGGCAGCAGCACGCCGAAAACTTAATTAATTAGGAGTTAGGAGTTATGAATTAATTCTCACTGCTAATTTATTTAATGTAGCCAGTTTCGCGCAAAAACTTTCGTAAATCGGCAAAGAATTTGGTGCGGTCGCTTTTTTTATAAGCTTGTTGTACCCGTTGCCAACCATCCTATCCTTGGTTCAGCAGATATTTATCTGCCAGATAAGCTGCTAAAAAGCCCTTGCCATCATCGCCTTGTTGCCGTGCCTGGAGATAAGTTTGCCATAGCTCTGAGGTATGATTGGAGATTAATTTAGGATAGCTACGAGTCACATCGACCATTTTACCTTGGCGATAACGCCAAATTTGCAGGGGGTAGCCAGAAGCAGCATAAGCTGTAAAAGCATAGGCAAAGCGATCGTCTCGACTGTTAAACTCTGGCAATCCATCTTTGTCTAAATCTTTGAGTTGATAGCCACCATTGCCCCATTCATGACGAATCTTAATATACTTTTGAGATTTGCTGTCGTAGCGATAAATCAATGAATAAGTACAACAGTGCGCTCCACCTGTAAAGAAATCGGCAATTATTTCTGGTTCTTTGTTACCGTCCAAGTCTTGGATTGGTAAGTTATTTTCTTGTCCAGATATACTCCCTACAGGTCTGTCATATTCGTCTTCTTGCGGCAGTTTTTGATCCAAAACAGTTTTACCCGCGCGGATAATTTTCAACCGGATATTTTTATACTGATATTCCTCTGGTTTTTCGTAATACCAATTCTGTATGAAGATGCGCCAAACTACGTCAAACTTATAGATAGGTA
>NZ_JAVRCK010000137.1:0-16145 GCF_034530815.1 Nostoc sp. DedSLP03 | reverse complement strand
AAAGATTCAGCAATCTTGGTGGGGCCGAAGAAATTATACTCAAGCCAGGGTATACCATAAGCTTCTTCCATGTGACGGCTGATGTAGTTCATCGACCGGTAACAGTGGATGAGGTTCATCTTCACATTGGGGGTCATCAACATTTCGTTGATGGTGCCATCACCTGACCATTGAGCGACTACGCGCAAGCCGATTTCTTCTAACAGGATGCGGCTAGCCCAAGCATCACCACCGATGTTATAGTCACCAATAATGGCTACGTCATAAGGAGTACCTTCAAACTGAAGTGTACCGTCTTTTTTCGCTTGGTCTGCTCTGGTGAAAACCCAGTCACGAACCATGTCGTTCGCAATGTGGTGTCCCAAAGATTGGGAAACACCCCGGAAGCCTTCGCAACGCACGGGTACAACTGGCTTGCCAATTGTTTTCGATGTCTTGCGAGCAACAGCTTCGATGTCATCCCCAATTAGACCGATGGGACATTCAGATTGAATGGAAACACCACGGTTGAGAGGGAAAAGTACATCTAGTTCTTCGATCAGCTTGACAAGTTTCTTGTCACCGCCGAACACGATATCTCTTTCTTGGAAGTCAGAGGTGAAGTGCATGGTACCAAAGGTATCAACACCTGTGGTACCAATATAGTAGTTACGACGACCAGACCAAGACCAGTAACCGCAACCTACAGGCCCGTGGCTGATGTGGATCATGTCCTTAATAGGGCCCCAAACCACACCTTTAGAACCGGCGTAAGCACAACCACGAGCGGTCATTACTCCAGGCAGGGATTTGATGTTAGACTTAACGCCGCAATCGGACTTACCTTCTTCGTATACGCCTAAGTGCTTTTCGCGCTTTTTAGCAGCTTTTTCTGGATAAGCACTGAGAACTTCTTTAATTAGTTCTTTTCTTTCTTCGATGATGTTTTGATTTTCTGGAGGTGTCATATTTAGCCTCTGTGACTCGTAAGGATCGGGGCATAGGGGGACTAGGAGTCCCCTCTAAGGTTAGGGGGGAGATGCTAGAGAGAGGAAAAGGTAAGATATAAAACTCTTCCTTTTTCCTTGTGCTAAAGCGTTATTTATTAGCAGCGAATTATACTACAGGAGCTTCAGCAGCAGTCTTGCCAACCAACTTGGCAGCATTTTCGTCGCTTTCGAGAATACCGAATTCAATCAACAATTCTTCTAGTTCTTCCATTTCGATAGGTGTAGGAATAGCCAGATTCTTGTTGTCGATAATTTTCTGAGCCAAAATCCGATATTCGTTAGCTTGGTTGCTTTCTGGAGCGTACTCGTTAACGGTCATCCGGCGCAATTCTGCGTGTTGAACAATGTTGTCGCGAGGTACGTAGTGAATCATTTGGGTGTTCAACCGTTTTGCCAAGGTTTCGATCAATTCGATTTCTCGGTCTGTGTTACGGCTGTTACAAATCAAACCACCCAAGCGCACACCACCGGTGTGAGCATACTTAAGAACACCACGAGCAATGTTGTTAGCAGCGTACATCGCCATCATTTCACCAGATGTAACGATGTAGATTTCTTGTGCCTTACCTTCGCGGATTGGCATTGCGAAACCACCACATACAACGTCACCTAATACGTCGTAAGATACGAAGTCTAGGTCTTGGTAAGCACCATTTTCTTCTAAGAAGTTGATGGCGGTGATAATACCACGACCAGCGCAACCTACACCGGGTTCTGGACCACCAGATTCTACGCAACGAACGTTACGGAAACCGGTCAGCATTACTTCTTCGATTTCGATATCTTCTACTGCACCACGTTCTGCGGCGAGGTGAAGAACGGTTGTTTGAGCTTTGCTGTGCAGCATCAAACGGGTGGAGTCAGCTTTAGGGTCGCAACCGACGATGAGGATGCGTTGACCCATTTCTGCCATAGCTGCCAAGGTGTTTTGAGAGGTGGTAGATTTACCGATACCGCCTTTACCGTAGAAAGCTATCTGTCTTATATTTTCTTCTGTCATTGTTCGTGTTTCCCTGCAATTGGTTGGTTAGTGGGTATGCGCGTTTGTCAGTTGCGTTCACGCCAGTTGAGCGACAGTAGTGAGCGCGTGTAGAGCATCGTTGGTAGCGTTGGCATAAATGCCTGCTGGGGGCGATCGCTCCACAGCTAAAATTATTGAAAGTAAGTACATCGATCGTCCTCGTTAAATTTTTTTTCTTTTTGTTTTTTGTCTCCGAAGTTCTGATCGCCGGAAGCCGGCGCTCAGACTTCTCTCTTTGTCCTTTGTCATTTGTTTTGACAAAGAACAAAGAAAATTACGCAATTTACAAATACGTCATAATGTGTTTCAGCTTGCAAGATTCGATAGGACTTAATGTTGTTATTTGTCAACAATCAATGCATAGTCCTATTACTTGTTCAAAATAGCGCCCTTCATATTTGTGACGCGATCTAGTGCAGCTTTGGTGTCTTCTGCTGACACTCCACGCACAGCCATTGCTTCACTGAGATGCTTGGCGATCGCATCGAAGTGTTGTTGCTGTAAGTTCAATCCTGCATGGGTTTTGTCCATTGGACGACCGCCGTATTGCTTTGGCCCCTCAAATATTTGAGCTAAGAAAGCAACTAGATGATTGCGTTGCTTCGCCATGTCTGTACCAGCAAAAACGGGAGCGAGGAGGCTGTCTGTAGCAATGCGTTTGTGGAGTTCATCTACTACTTGTTCAATAGCCGATTGTCCACCCATGTTGTCGTACAATGTGCTCATACTTGTCTCCTTTGAAGCGAGTTGGATGATGAAATTTGCAAGTAGGCGCTTAATCTATAAAGCCTATATGCTGTTAGCAGTAATAGTGGTAGGACTGATACCAATTCGTAATTCGTAATTCGTAATTCGTAATTAAGAAAGAATTGGTATGAAGCATCGAGTGGAGACAATGATTCGGTTCAAATCCTACTTTCTGTTCCTGGCTGAATGCATATTAGAGCGTATTTGTAGAGTACGTTAAGTCCTACAGCAATTCCTAAACTGCTTCGACTACAAGGCTCTTGCTGACACGATCTTGTAATCTGGCTTCGATCGCAATTTTCAGAGTTGCTGTACTACTTGAACAGGAACCGCAAGCACCTTGCAGTACAACTTTAACGCGATCGCCTTCTACATCATAGAGTTCTACATCTCCCCCGTCTGCAATTAGTACGGGTCTGACTTCTTCATCGAGAACCTTTTGAATTAGAGCAATCTTTTGCACGTTGGTTAGCGCTCGCTCTTTGGACGTAACAATTTCTGTGGCAACTTGTACGCCGTAATTGTTGAGAGCAGGTGAGGCGTATTCCTGTTGAACTGATCTAATAATATCATCAATGTTCGCCAGACAGGAACCGCATCCGCCACCAGCTTTTACATAATTTGTTACTTGTTCGGCATCCGTGAGATGATTTTCTAGAATCACGCGACGAATCTTAGACTCGCTGATGCCAAAGCAACTGCAAACTAATGCACCTTCATCATCATCATCGTGGGAAGCTAGAGGTATGCCACGATAATTGTAGATAGCGGCTTCTAGGGCTTCTTGTCCCATGACAGAGCAATGCATCTTTGCTTCTGGTAAACCACCCAGGTAATCTGCAATGTCTTTGTTGGACACTTTCAGAGCTTCATCTAAAGTTAAACCTTTGACCATTTCGGTTAATGCACTAGAAGATGCGATCGCACTAGTACAGCCAAAGGTTTGAAAACGAGCATCTAGAATCTTATCAGATTCTACTTCCACTTTCAGGTGCAATCTTAGAGCATCACCGCAAGCAATGCTGCCGATTTCACCCGTTGCAACCTTAATTCCAGGTTCGCTCGTTTCTTCAATTTCTCCCTGATTTTTGGGATCGTAAAACAGTTCTAATACTTTATCGGTGTAGTCCCACATATTATTAAGTGCTGAGTGCTGAGTGCTGAGTTATGAGTGGGGGGGATTGGGGAAGGGGTAATGGGGAAGGGGGAAGGGGAAAAATTATTCCTTTACCCTTTTCCCATTTTTTCCCAGTCCCTAACGATGCGCTAGTGCTTGTTCTTGTCCTTGCAACCAACCTGCATCATCATTTTTGAAGGGTGAGAGGGCGCGTAAACGTTCTACAATACTGGGCATTACCTCTATTACGCGATCGATTTCGGCTTCTGTGGTGTAGCGACAAAGACTGAAGCGGATAGAACCGTGCAAAGTTGTATAGGGTAAGCCCATTGCCCGCAGGACGTGAGAGGGTTCCAGAGAACCGGAGGTGCAAGCAGAACCGGATGATGCACAGATACCGAATTTGTTCAATAACAGTAAAATTGCTTCACCTTCGATGTACTTGAAGCCGATATTTGTGGTGTTTGGCAATCTCTGCGTAACATCACCGTTAACTACACAATCGGGAATTTTAGCGAGTAAAGTTTGTTCGAGGTGATCGCGCAGCTTTCTTTCTCTGGCAGTCGCTTCTTCTAAGTGTAACAGTTCTAGTTCCGCAGCTTTGCCCAAGGCAATAATTCCTGGAACATTCTCTGTTCCTGCCCTACGTCCGCGTTCTTGGTGTCCCCCAATCATGAAGGGACGGAACCGAACTCCGCGCCGGATATATAAAGCACCAATTCCTTTTGGCCCGTGCAGCTTGTGACCAGACAGGGTTAACATATCCACTGTGCTAGTCTTCATATTTAAGGGGATTTTTCCCACTGCTTGCACCGCATCTACATGGAAGATAGCGCCATATTCTTTGACGCGCAACCCAATTTGCTCAATCGGGAAAACCGTGCCGGTTTCGTTATTAGCATACATAATTGTCACCAGGGCGGTGTTACCCGTCAAAGAAGCTTCTAGTTCGTCTAAATCTAGCTGCCCTTGATGATTTACTGATAGATAGGTAACAGTGTAACCTTGGGTTTCTAATTGTTTGCAGACATTGAGTACTGCTGGATGTTCTACTTGGGTGGTGACAATATGTCGCTTTTCTGGTTGCGCTAACAGTGCGGCTCGAATCGCCGCGTTATCTCCCTCAGTTCCACAACTTGTATAGACAATTTCTGACTCATCGGCTCCCAGGATGGCTGCAAGTTGTTCTCTTGCTGTTCTCACTGCTTTACCGACTTGCCCACCAAAGGTATGCATACTGGAGGGATTGCCGTAATAATCTGTCAGGTAAGGTAGCATTACCTCTATAACTTCTGGGTCTACCTTAGTGGTGGCATTATTATCGAGATAGATGCAGTTATTTTGCATTGTTGTCTTCAATTACGAATTAAGAATTATTTAGGGATTACCAAGAAATAAATTATCCAATCTTGTGGGGTGGACATCTTGTCCGCCTTTAGTCACGGGCGGGCGAGACGCCCACCCCACAAGAAAAGTTGGGTGTTTTTTATTTGGAAGTCCCATAAGCTTCCGCATCCATTGTTTGGGGTTGGCGCTTTTGCAACTGTTCGGAGTATTTCTGGGAATAACAGTTAAACCAACGTTCCCAATAATCTTGTTTATTTGTTAATTTAGCAACTACGCGGTTGTAATTGGCAAACCAGCCTTCCCAATAATCGCTAGGCTGCTTAACGCAACCGTCGCAGGTAGGACAACCAGCTTTACACTGAGGCACGGTATGAATGCTACCAACGCAGTTTGTACAAAGTTCAGGGTCAATCCAGTGCTGTCCGTCAACCACTTTAACTGCATTTGTGGGACATACAGATAGACAGAGATTGCAGGAAATACACTGGCTAGTAAGAATTTTGTAAGCCATGATTTATTCTCCTTTTTTGGGATTGGGTACTGGGTACTGGGTACTGGGTATTGGGTACTGGGAAAATTCTTTCTTAATTCCCAGTCCCTAATCCCCAGTCCCTAATCCCTAATTCCCTAATTCCTTAACGTATTGCTCGTAGAACTCCAAAGCAACCTTTTCAATTACGTCGTAAGCTTCAACAGTCTTGATTCCAGCTTCTTGCAATTTTTCTTGAGGACAGTTACCAATCTTAGAGACTAGAACCGCTTTGCAATCTGCGATCGCTTTCATAATATGCTCAAAAGAAGCTTCTTCGCCGTATCCACCTTGGCAGTATTGGTCAATTTTGCGATGACCGATAAAGCGAACTTCGTTTCCACCCACTTCGTAAATTTGGAATTCTTTCGCATGACCGAAGTGTTGGTTAACTAATCCGCCGCCTTTGGTTGCTACTGCAACTAAAACTTTCGGACTATTGGCGATTTTCTTACTGGCTAGCGCTTTATCTTTGGCTACTTTAAGTTCTTCTTTAAACTTCTCAATTCCTTCGTGAACGGTAGCGCGTTGTTCCATGTCATATTCGGGAGCCATTTCCAAGAATTTCTCTTTAGAAAACTCCTGACTGCGGTCTTCTCCCAATAATCCGACTGCATCGGCACGGCACTGGCGACAGTGACGCATCATTTTCATGTTACCGGAGCAGTTGTCTTGAACTTCTTTGAGTTCTTTGGGTGTGGGGCCGCGTTGACCGGTTAAACCGAAGTGTGTGCCATGTTCTGGTGCAGAAATCAATGGCATGATGTTGTGCAAGAATGCACCTTTCTCACGGATGACTCGATTCACTTCGACTAAGTGTTGGTCATTAATTCCAGGAATCATCACGGAATTGACTTTGCACAAGATGTCAGCATCTTTTAGGGCTTGCAATCCTTCCATTTGTCTTTCGTGGAGGATTTTCGCACCTTCAAGACCTCTGTAACGCTTGCGTCTGTAGTGAACCCAAGGATAAATCTTAGCACCGATCTCTGGATCTACCGCGTTAATGGTGATCGTAACGTGATCTATATTTAATTGTTTAATGCGATCGATGTAATCCGGCAGCATTAAACCATTGGTTGATAAGCACAGCTTGATGTCTGGTGCTTGCTCTGCAATCAACTCAAATGTGCGGAAAGTTTTTTCTGGGTTCGCTAATGGGTCGCCAGGGCCAGCAATTCCCACAACTGTCATTTGGGGAATCTTGCCACCAATGACCAAAGCTTTGTGTGCGGCTTCTTCTGGTGTTAACAATTCGCTAACTACTCCAGGACGGCTTTCGTTAGCGCAATCATATTTGCGGTTGCAATAGTTGCATTGAATGTTGCAAGCGGGAGCAACTGCAACGTGCATCCGGGCGTAGTGGTGATGAGCGTCTTCGCTGTAGCAGGGATGTTTAGCAATGCGTTCTTGGAGCTTTTCGTCCCTTTCCACGGTGGTGCTGCTGGTGCTGTCGCAGCCGCAACCACCTGATTTTGCTTGGGTTGGCGATTCCGTAGCGTTGGAGTTGAGGAGTCGTGTAGACGGTGATGTCATTGAATTTCGCAAAAGGTCGGTGGACTTGGCTGCCACTGTGGGAGATGCTGTTGCTACTCTTTCATGCCCAGAATTGAAGTCGCGTCTTTCACACTGCCTGCAAACCCTTGGGTTCGGGTAACTTGTTTTCAAGTAAAGCAGGCGATAGATATCTGATATTCGGCTGGTGTGTGTCAACGTTCGGTTCTTGGGTAGAATTTGTGCCGTAAGGCGCGACTTCTCTTCACTTCAGGCATGGTGCTATGTCATCCCTCCACTCACTTTTCGCTTTGTTTTGTTTCAGAGCGTTAGGTGATTGGCGATATAAGATTTATAGCAGCCGTCTCCCAGCCAGATGTTGCGTCTCTCTAGGATAGAATTTATTGGATTTATTACTTTTGTACTCAAACATTAAAAACCCTAATTCTTCAATGATTACAAGAATTAAAAAAGTTTTTTTTAGGTAGGGGTTCTAGTCTTTTTTGGTTGGGGTTCTAGTGTTTATAGATGGGGGTTCAGGATTTCTTTGTACTCAGGTAAAACCCAATCCCAGCAATAACTTTAGCTAACTTGAAACTAGGTTTGGGTTATTTAAATGTGTACTCAGATTGCCCTCAAGTTTCGTCAAAAGCAATAAATGACGAGGGTTTGATGGTGAAAAACTGGAGTAGTTTATATCGTTCTACTCCAGAAAAAAGCGAAATTCAATTCTGTATCTAACATATCATTTTTTTGAGGGTAAAAATGCAATTCATATTTTTTTAATTTTTACTTTGACAATCATATTCAATTGTGGTTCTAAGCCTTGTCTGGTAAGGGATATGAGGTAATGAAAATAGGTGTGTTGCTGCATATCATTTTCAAAAAACTTAACTTTTACCTTCTTTTTTTCATTCCCACAATGAGGAGATGGGCAAAAAACTCTCAGGTTTTGTGTTTGAGAGAAACAACAAACTATAATCTAACATGATTGAGCGATCGCAATGATTTTTTTGAATTGCTCACTACAAACCTTAACAAAAAACCTCACCTCCTTCCTGTGTCGGGAAGAAGAAAAGTTTAAAATCTTTCTTCTTCTAGGAGAGAGGATTTTTAGATACCGCTCTTTGTTGCTGATACTATTTAGCTAGAATCAAACCAAGCGTGAAAAAATCTTAAGTTATGATAGCCATTTCCCAACAGCCGCCAAAAATGACCGTTGAGGAATATCTGGAATGGGAACCTCAGCAAGACCTTCGCTACGAATATGCCAATGGCGAAGTGTTTGCCATGACAGGCGGTACAATTCCCCATAACGACATTGCACTTAACTTGTACACTGCCTTACGCCCTCATTTGCGTTCCAGAGGTTGTCGAGTGAATGTGTCAGACGTGAAAATGCAATTCACTGCCCAGAGTCGCTACTATTATCCTGATGTGATTGTCAGTTGCGACCCTGAAGACTTGAATGCCCGCAACTTTATTCAACATCCCAAGCTGATTGCCGAAGTTCTTTCGCCAGGTACAAGCGCTAAAGATCGAGGTGAAAAATTTACTTATTATTTGACAATCCCCAGTTTGCAAGAATATATCTTGATTGATTCGGAAAAAATCTCTGTCGAACGTTACTGTCGGGGTGAGGGTAGGATGTGGCTTTATTATCCCTACACGGCTGGAGATATCGTCACTCTATCGAGCATTGAATTTGAATGCCCGATTGAATTGCTCTATGAAGGTGTTGTATTTACCACCGAAGAATAAAGAGAATGTTCCATGTTAACTTTTAAAGAGCGATTGCACCTTAAGCAACTGCATAGCCTGTGTAGGGTCTTAACTCCGGTGGACGAAAGCCAAGGACGATGTGTTCTTTAGGAATTCCAGCCCGTTCTAAATCGGCAGCAACGCCTTCTTCAGTGCCATCCCGTTGAATCCAGATTTTGCCATCAATCAAGTCAATATGAACCAGACAGCCATGAATGCGGCGATCGCCATCCCAACCTAGATCCATCCACAAATAGCGATCGTGGGTTCGATCGAACACCACTTCCGATTGAATATTGGCATAAGAATAGGGTAGTGAAGCATATTCACTGAGAATAGTTTCAATCACCTGGCGATAGTCATCTAACTTGGTGTAATCCATTGTTTAATAATCTCCTGTTTTGGATCGAATGTAATCAGCTTTAAACGATGATTTCTCAGTAACAGTTTGCCGATAGGTTCTTCAAATAAATCATCAAAAATACTATTAGGTACTGCAAGATATAGTATTCGTTTTGGCTCCAATTCCATCAAGATATCCTGATATAAAATATACTGAACCAACGCTTTTTATAAATCATCAACATCCGATCTGCCGATAAAACTTTTAATCTCAACCGCAATTTTTGATTCTGCTTTTTGCGCCGCCAACAGTTGTCTAGCACCTAAATCAACATACAAATCTTTTTTACCAAACTTGAGAGTCAATGGATCGTGAGTAATTGTCCATTTATCTTTAATCAAAGCATTTTTAACATTGTTGCGATCAAGCTCTCTAGCTGGCATACAGGTGTAATTTTAGACTGATATTTCTATTTTAGGAAATCGCTACACTAGATTTATCAGGAAAAACAGGCTGTCTGAGTTCATTCAGCAAAATATGGTAACAGGAGGAATGTGATGAAAGCAGTCGTTATCCGTCGGTATGGCGCGACTGAGGTGTTGCAGTATGAAGAGGTGGAGCAACCGAAAATTGAGCCAACACAGTTACTTGTGAAAGTTCGTGCTAGTAGCGTTAATCCTATTGATTGGAAAATTCGTCAGGGGATGTTGAGTTTAATTACTGGCAGCAATTTTCCGAAGATTCTGGGGTTCGATGTGGCGGGAGATGTCGTAGCCGTTGGTTCTGGTGTCACCCGTTTTAAACTAGGAGATGCTATTTATGGCTGTACTAGCTTCCCTGGAGGAAGTTATGCCGAATTTGCAGCTGTTCCAGAAAATGTGGTGGCGCTTAAACCAACGAACTTATCTTATGAAGAAGCTGCGGCTGTGCCGTTAGCAGCGCTCACGGCTCTGCAAGCGCTACGAAATGAGGTAAATATTCAAACAGGACAAACTGTGTTGATTAATGGTGCTGCGGGCGGTGTGGGCACTTTTGCAGTCCAAATTGCTAAAGCTTTAGGGGCAGTGGTAACGGGAGTTAGCAGTAGCAAAAATTTGGATTTAGTGAAATCTCTAGGAGCAGATCGCGTGATTGATTATACGCAACAAGATTTCACTGAAGATATAGCGCACTATGACATTATCTTTGATGCAGTGGGTAAGCGATCGCTCTCTCAAACTAAAAGAGTTCTCAAACCCAATGGAATTTATATCACCACACTACCCGGCCCCGAAGTTTTCTTAGAGAGCGTCTTAACAGTGTTTCTTCCCGGTCAAAAAGCGAAATTTATTTTGCAAAAACCCAACACTCAAGATTTGATTTATCTCAAAGAATTGATTGAAGCGGGTAAAATTCGTGTGGTAATCGATCGCACATATCCCTTACAAGAACTAGCAGCGGCTCATGCTTATAGCGAAACGGGCCGTGCAGTGGGAAAAATTACCTTGGTGCAGCCCGTCGTAGACATCGCAGTTATTACCAACAATATTTAAGACATCTCGGTTGCCTTTGTATACTCCTGGAGTTGTAAGAAAAGACTAGGAAATTCCGCCATTAGGGTCTTTTCACGGCGTGTAGGAGAGCTTATAGATAGCGCCGCTGTAGTCATCCGAAATTAACAAATTACCTTGCTGGTCTACTACCATATCCACGGGTCGCCCCCAGGTTTCTTGCGTTGCTGGAACCACCCAACCGGTGACTAAATCTATCTCTTGTCCTGGGGTTTTTGTTGTACTGTTCCAGGGAAAGTAAATTATTTTGTAGCCCGTTTTCTTCTGCCGATTCCATGAACCATGCAGCCCTGCCACTACCCCATTTGAGTATAGGCTGGGAAAGTTGGTATTTTGTAAGAATGTTAGTCCCAAGGGAGCGGAATGGGCTTGGATACCTTTGCTAATCCTGTCCAGTGTATTGCAATTAACACTTCCATTAGCATTGAACTGATAGTCGCGGTCAAATGGCATATTGTCAAGGCCATTTGGGGTGTAAGGATTGGGATTGCAGAATGGCCAACCGTAGTTACCGCCATCTCGAACTTTCGTGAACTCCTCTGGTGGGTGGTTGTCTACGTAGGAGGGGATAATCTTACCGTAATTGCCACTGCTATCGTTGAAAGGATAGGCGATGTTATCTCGATTATTAACGACTACCCAAAGATCGTTTGTGCCAGGTAAGAATGCTAACCCTTCAGCATTACGTAAACCTTGAGCAAAAAGCCGCTGATTGGTTCCATTAGCGTTGTACTGGTAAATTGCACCACGCTTTGGATTACTGACAGTATCTTCTTTACAGGCATTGCATGTAGAGGCGATCGACACGTACAGTTTGTGGTTGCCATCAAGTGCGATATTTTTCAGTTCGTGACCATAAGCGCCTTTGAGTTCCCGCGTGCTGCTGTCTGGTAAGCCAGTGACAACGATTTGACGATTTTTCGCTATTTTATCTCCAGAGTTGTACATGAAGCGGTTAATTTGATGAGTCTCAGAGATATAAATGTATGTGGTGTTGTCAATCTTATGAAACACAATGTCGTGTGGTTTGCGTAGACCTGTCACGAAGTCAGAAATAATTGGGTCTTTGCTGCCATTTGGCCGGACAATTAACACTTTACCGGAACTGGGCTGTGATACTAGAAGATCCCCATTGGGAGCAACTGCCATAAAGCGAGCTTTGTTAATGCGAGCATAAACAGAGAGGGAGAAATTGGGCGGCACTTTCAGGTAACGGGTAGTATTAAAGGGCCAAGAGGTCATTGTACTAGGCACTTTCAGCTTGGTTTCAACAGACGCAGGGGGGGGTTGGCCGATCGCTGCGTTGCTAAGAACCTCTAAAGACATCAAACTAATTAGTGATGCGGATAGTATACGTCCAAGCATCTGTGTTGGTTTTAAAGTAAATGCAACCATTTTGAACTTCCCTCTAGCTTAGTAGCGATTTATATTACACATAATTCTTGACTAGCCGATTTAACCAAGAATTTGAACAAAGTTAACTCAGGACTATTATTTTTTTTAAACACTTAAAATATCTTTATCTACTGCTATTTTTTCTAACTCATCAAAAAATGGGTGAACCGATAAAAAAGGCAGAGCGATCGCTCTTCTCAACTAAAATATTCCTCAAGCTACTTAGTCTCGAAATCATTATGCAGAGCGTCTTAACAGCCTTCCTTTACAGTCAAAAAGCCAAGTTTGTGTTTGACAAACCCAACGCTGAGGACTTGGTTTTTCTCAAATAGTGGTAATTGATTGCACGTATCTCCTGGTATAACTAGCGGCGGCTTATGGTTGTAGCGAGGTAGTTTACGAATCTGGTTTTTACCCCACCCTAACCCTCCCCTTGGAAAGGGGAGGGAACTAGATTTTCCAGTTTCCCCCCTTGTAAAGGGGGGATTAAGGGGGGTAATTTGACCTGTGTGTACACCGTAGCCTAACAGGAGAAAGGTTCTTCAGATACCTGTGATATTTCTGCAATAACCCTGAAATCTGGAAACATTACTCCAGCTAGTGGATATACTCGTAATCAAAATCTCAACAGAAGCGAGTATTATGCTGGACTGGTTAGCTACTTGGGGTGTAACTCAGGCCGCCGGGTTGATTTTTAAACCCATTCTCGAAGATTTAGCCAAAGATGCTGCTAAAGATTGGGCTAAAGATTTATTAAAAGGCATTCCTGGCAAGATTTTCCAGAAACTTAAGAAGGAAGACATAGAAATTGCTGCTGGTAAGGCGTTAAAGGAATTTTTGCAACTCATGCAGCAGCAGTTAAAGGTTCGTTGCAAACTTGCTGAAGCTGAGATTAAAGAGTACACCACAGACATCCAGAAATTTATCAGCGATAAGTCGGTTACAGAAATTCTTGGCAAGGCTTTTGATATTAATTGTGAATCTCTAGACGCTAAAACCCTAGAAGATAGTTGGAACAGGCTGCAATTAAAACCTCTGCCATCTAAGTTTAACTGGCAATCAATTACAGAACAGTATTTAACACAAGTCCAAGAACTTCTTTTCGATTCAAAAGATTTACACCATATCCTAGAATTACAAAAGTTATCTGATATTGAAATCAATACCAAAGAAATTATTGGTGTTATTGTAGATTTTAATTTAGTGAAATATCAAGAAGGAATCCGTGAATGCTATGGCAATCTCAAGTTAGATAGTTTAGATACTAGTGGCTATGCCTATAACGATCTGAAATTATGGCGGATTTTTACTGCTCAAAATGTCCGGGAAACTCATCAAGTTTTACCACAAGTTCACGAACTGCCTAAAGAACATCTGAGACGGCTACGAGAAAGTGACCAAGTAGAACTAGTTGAATTAGAAGAATTAGAACGCCACAAAAGAGTTTATTTTGAACAGCCGATCCGTTCAGTTTTAGATGTTGTCAATAAAAAGCAAGATCATAGATATATTGTGATTTTGGGCGATCCTGGTTCCGGGAAGTCTACTTTGTTGCAATTTCTGGCTTTGAATTGGGCAGAATCACCACTGGATAATGTTATCTCATTACCAATTCCGTTGCTAATTGAATTACGCACTTATATGCGGCGACGGGAAGATAAAGAGTGCAATAATTTTCTAGAATTTTTTCATAACTGTAGTGGTGCTGTTCATCATCTCAATCAGCTTGAACTAGATAAAAAATTAAAAGCTGGTAATGCCTTAGTGATGTTTGATGGTTTGGATGAGGTATTTGACCCTGGTCAGCGAGAGGATGTAATTACTGATATTCATCGCTTTACTAATGACTATCCTGATGTGCAGGTAATTGTCACTTCTCGGATTATTGGCTATAAACCGCAACGATTACTTAATGCTGAGTTTCACCACTTTATCTTACAAGATTTAGACTCAGAACAAATTCAGGATTTTATCTACCGTTGGCATGAGTTAACTTTTACTGATGCAGTAGATAAAGTCAGAAAACGGGAACGGCTAAAAAGAGGAATTGCAGCTTCCAAAGCGATTGCAGAATTGGCGGGAAATCCTCTGCTGTTGACGATGATGGCAATTCTGAATCGGAATCAAGAGCTACCAAGAGATAGAGCTACACTTTACGATCAAGCATCGCGGGTACTGCTGCATCAATGGGATGTGGAACGCGCTTTGACAGAAGATAAGAGGTTAGACCCCAAGACGATTGATTATAAAGATAAGCAAGCGATGCTGCGTCAGGTTGCTTATCTGATGCAAACTGGTGATAAAGGTTTGGCAGGGAATTTGATTAATGAAAATGATTTAGTCAAAGTTCTGATTGATTATCTGAGAACCATAGAATTTGATAAACCCAGGGAAGTTGCACGGGTGATGATTAATCAACTGCGGACTCGCAACTTTATGTTATGTTTCCTGGGTGCGGATTATTATGCTTTTGTGCATCGGACATTTTTAGAATATTTCTGTGCTTGGGAGTTTGTCTGGCAGTTTAAAGAAACGCAAACGCTGACTCTTGAGGAACTTAAGAATGAAGTTTTTGGCAAACACTGGCAAGATGAAAGTTGGCATGAAGTCTTACTGCTAATTGCGGGAATGATTGAGCCTAAATTTGTTGGGGAGATTCTTGATTATTTAATGGCGCAAGATGGCGAAGAGGAAAAGTTTGTCAATCTATTTTTAGCGGCTAAGTGTCTTGTAGAGGTGAGAAACCGCTCGGCGATCGCGTTAACGGCTAATAAATTACTTAACCAGTTAAAAGACTTGACTAAATATGACCTCTGGTACTATTACGTTCCCTACGAAGATGAAGAAGAAACTAGGCTAGTTCAGGAAATTCGCACTCAAGCAGTCACAGCAATTGCAACGACCTGGCAAGAATCTCCCGACACCAAAACCTGGCTCAAAGAACGCGCTAACCAGGATGATAACGGGCTTATGCGACGTACAGCAGTTGAAGAATTAGCGAATCACTTCAAAGATGACCCCGATACTAAAACCTGGCTCAAAGAACGTGTAAATCAGGATGATAACGGGTTTGTGCGACGTGCAGCAGTCCGAGAATTAGCGAATCACTTCAAAGATGACCCCGACACCAAAACCTTCCTCAAAAAACACGCTACCCAGGACGATCGCGAAGATGTGCGAGATGTAGCAGTCTGGGCATTAGCCCAGAACTTCAAAGATGACCCCGACAACAAAACCTTCCTCAAAGAACGCGCTATCCAAGACGATCACGAAGATGTGAGAGGTACAGCAGTTCACGAATTAGCAAAGAACTTCAAAGATGACCCCGACACTAAAACCTTTCTCAAAGAACGCGCTACCCAGGACGATCGCGAAGATGTGCGAGGTGCAGCAGTCTGGGCATTAGCCCAGAACTTCAAAGATGACCCCGACACTAAAACCTTCTTCAAGGAACGCGCTACCCAGGACAATCGCGAAGATGTGCGAGTTGCAGCAGTCCGGGCATTAGCTCAGAACTTCAAAGATGATTCCGACACCAAAACCTTCTTCAAAGAATGTGCTACCCAGGACGCTCGTGAAAATGTGCGAGGCGTAGCAGTCCAAAAATTAGCTCAGAACTTCAAAGATGACCTCGACATTAAAACCTGGCTCAAAGAATGTGCTACCCAAGATGATAGTGCAAATGTGCGAGGTGCAGCAGTCCGGGCATTAGCGAATCACTTCAAAGATGACCCCGACACCAAAACCTTCTTCAAAGAACGCGCTACCCAAGATGATAGTGCAAATGTGCGAGGTGAAGCAGTCCGGGCATTAGCGAATCACTTCAAAGATGACCCCGACACCAAAACCTTC
>NZ_JAVRCK010000136.1:0-16488 GCF_034530815.1 Nostoc sp. DedSLP03 | reverse complement strand
TGGGCTGCTGATTTTATCACCCAGTCAGTTTAAAAGATGTTGGTAATGACAAGAGGGTTAGGGTGGGGTAAAAATTTATAAGGGGAGGGTTAGGGTGGGGTAAAAAATATTTGATACATCAATCATGACTTTCCAAATATCTTCTTAATCAACTACTGCTATGACTCAGATATTCCTGGCTCAATCCGTGCGCCAAGCTGAAGAACCCGTCCAAGATCGTCAGCGTTTCGCCAGGTTTCGACGATCTTACCATCAACAATATAATGAATGAACGTAGCAGTGAATGTCTGTTGACGGCCGCGACTAGGTATGCCAAAAAAACTCTCTTGGATGCAGGTATTAGTCGCACGCACAACAACTTTATCACCTTCAGCGATTACGTCTTCGATTGTCCATTTCTGCTCGATAGGGCCAAATGAACCAAAGAGTTTGCGTACCCCTTCAGGGCCAAGGGGAAGTCCTGGTAAACCACCGTGCATTTTCCAATTTGGAGCAGTTATCTCGCAAATTTCTTCGATTTTATGCTCGCTAATAAGTTCTATCCACCGTTGAGCAATGATTTTGTTGTCCTCAATGGAAGACATTGCTGCTGTTCCTCTACTGAAAATTAGGCAACTCTAGTTATTTATTTAGACAGACAAGCTGCACTATTGTCAATTAACCAAGTTTGAGATTGAACTAAAATCATTGCACCATATATCCCTATTCTTAGAAGAGGGATAGCTTTACAAACGTGCCATTCGTCTCTAAAAATTTGTTTTCAATAGCCAAATTATAATTATTCTCAACTAATTCCTAAAAATGATTATCATTTGAATTCTGTATAGTTTATTTTCTGGAAGTCCTTTAGCGCATCTTTTGCTCAAGGAACTCTAGAAAGACCTTGACTTTTGTGGGAATATATTTTCGGCTAGGATAAAGTGCGTTAATTGGGACTGGAGCCAGTGACCATTGAGGCAAGACGTTTACTATATCCCCACCCTGTAACTCCTGCTGAAACAGAAATTCCGGCAGCAGCCCAATTCCTACTCCAGCAACGATCGCTTGATAAATGGGGGCAACGTCATTGCTGAGTAGTCGTGGACGAAAGGAGAGCGTTACTGTTTCCTGCTGTTCATTGTGCAATGTCCAGGTCACATTGTTCTGACGATGAGCCATACAAAGCAACGCATGACTGCTCAAATCAGCGATCGCTTTTGGTTCGCCAGCGGTTTTGAGATAGGTCACGCTGGCAAAGAGTTTCATGCGATCTGTGCTAATCCGCCGCACGATCAGGGATGAATCGTGCAATTCCCCAATCCGAATCGCTAGATCGTATCCTTCTTTCACAATATCTTTGTATTCAGTCGTTGCATGGAGAATCACTTGAATATCGGGGTAGGTCAGCAGAAACTCCGGCAAATTGGGTGCGAGAAAAGACTGCACAAACAAGACGGTGGCTGTCACTCGCATAATACCTTGCGGATGCTCCTGGAGGCTCGCGATCGCATCATTACCGTCATGTAACGCATCAAGAATGGGTAAACAGTTTTCGTAATACAGCCGTCCTTCTTCAGTTAGAGAAACCCGTCGCGTGGTGCGATGAAATAATCGGACTTTTAGCCGTTGCTCTAGCTCATTGACCTTCACACTGACGGTAGATTTAGGCAAGTCCAGCGATCGTGCTGCTGCGACAAATCCTCCCAGTTGTGCGACTTTGAGAAATACTAAAACAGCATTCAAATCGTCCATAACCTGCACTCACTGCGATGAGAGTATCTGCACTCTGCTATTGTCCAATATTACAAACAATCAATTCATAAAAACCACCTTTATCTATATAAGTTGATTAATCATACTGAAAGATGTCAAGTACAGCATTACAAGAGTTAAAACATGAAAGTCTTAGTCATAGGAGCCGCCGGCAAGACCGGTAGAGCTGTAGTCGAACAGGCTGTGGCCGCTGGTCACCAAGTCACGGCCTTCGTTCACAAAGCTGACGAATACGAAGTCTCGGATGTTCGCGTCATTGAAGGTGACGCCACCGACAATGACGCAATGGATGCAGCAGTCCTCGGTCAAGACGCTGTTATTGACACGATTGGCGGCAAAACGCCTTACAAGGCAACTACGCTCGAATCGAGTGCCGCTAAGACAATCATTGCTTCTATGCAGCGAAACGGTGTGCGCCGTCTGGTGGTAACTTCAATGATTGGCGAAGGGGATAGTGAGGCGAATGCCACTCTGTATGAGCGTTTACTGATTTCGACCTTTTTGCGTGGCGCAGATAAGGACAAAGCGGCAATGGAGTCTGCTGTCGAGTCGAGCGGTCTGGAGTGGGTGATTCTTCGCCCAGCCCTCCTCAACGACGACCCCGCCAAGGGGAACGTTCGAGTCTTCGATGCCAAAACGGGCGAGAAGGCCCATAAAATTACCCGTGCCGACTTGGCTGACTTCATACTTGCCCAGCTTGACAGTAACGAATACCTCCATCAAGCCGTGACGATCGCAAATAGCTAAGAACTCTTCGGCTACACTCTCTTTTTGGGCCAGCAGCGTGTTCGTTACAAATCATTAGTGAGAACAATCATTATGTCTACAACAGAAACCAGTGCAAAGGATGAAGCAGCAATCAAAGCAGTGATGACAACATTTGCCGAGGCGTGGAACGCTAAAGATGCGGAGCACTTGGCGACGTTGTTTGCCGAGGATATCGATTTCGTGGATGTCATGGGTCGTTGGTATAAAGGGCGAACCGAGACGAAACAAGCACACGCGCAGGCGCTGGCGTCGTTCTTAAGCGATAACCAAATGACTATTACTGACACCGAAATTAAATTCTTCACCCCGGATGTGGCAGTCGCACATACCACTTGGGAAACTACTGGACAGAAGAATCCTGATGAAGTACATCGAATAGAAAATACAGGTGTCTGGACAGCCGTAACAACCCGCAAGGAGAACACCTGGCAGATTACCGCTTTCCATAACACAGGGACTGTGCCAATTTCTGAATGAAGCGTGACAAGCGGCTGCGGCCCAGGGCAAACGCACCACACTTAAACAGAATTGTTCGAGACGAAACAATAGCATGAATAATACGAAACTTGAAATTGCCTTCGGGGAATACGACCGGACTCGCATTTTGGCGGATGGCACTGTCAAAATTGATGGAGTGGATGCCACCTTTCACAGCAACCCCATCGTCACCGAAGTTTTTGAAGGCACGATCCGAAAGCATGCCTTTGACGTGTCGGAACTTGGAATGACGTATTTTCTACGCACGATGGATTTTGAAGAACCGCCTTTCATCGCCATTCCTGTATTCCCGAATCGCTGTTTCCGGCACTCAGCGATTTACATCAACAAGGCGAGCGGCATCAAAACACCGAACGATCTTGTGGGCAAAACCATCGGCGAGTTTGCGGTCTACGGTCACGACGCGGGTGTGTGGGCCAAGGGGATATTGTCGGACGACTATGGCGTGACGCCCGACCAGTGCCGTTGGATCGTTGGCACGCTTGACTGGCCCTTGAAGCCGGTTGATTTCATTCCGCACCCGCACCCTGCGAACGTTGAAGTTGAACAGGCTTCCGAAGAAACGGATTTGGGAGAAATGCTCAAAGAAGGAGAAATTGATGCGCTGATTGCTGCGGATGTACCCAAGTGCGTGCTGGAAAAGTCGCCGAAGGTCGCTCATCTGTTTGAAGACTATGAGGCGATCGAGCGTGCCTATTACCAGCGCACAGGTATTTTTCCAATCATGCACGTGGTCGTCGTTCGCAAGGAACTGGCTTTGGAGCGGCCCGAAATTGTGAAGGCAGTTTACAAAGGCTTCTGCGATGCCAAAGATGCCGTCCGGGAGCAGTATAAAAAGGGCATGATTTTCAACAACATGGCAACCATGATGCCTTGGTTCAGCAAACTTGTGGACGAGGATCGCACCCTGCTGGGTGACGACTGGTGGCCCTACGGCCTGGAGGCGAACCGCAAGGCTGTTGACACTTTCCTGCGATATCATTTTGAGCAGGGCTTGTCAAAGCGGCGGCTCGTTTGCGAGGACATTTTTGTACCCGAACTTCTCGGAACGTGACGCTGGTGACGATCTCAAGAAAATCAGAAGCATCACTTCACTAAGTATTAGCCGATCTCCGGGCGTGGGGCAATCAAAGTTCCACGTTCCCTCGCCTGAAAATCATACCCAACAATGAATTGGATATCCTTAAGATTTTCTTTACGAATCAGCTCTTAGATTAATATTTTTGTAATAATTTCATCTTCCTTGCCAGTTGCAAAATTAGCAAAGCGCTTTGCCAAAGGTGGTATAAGTACTAAGGGATTACTAAATCCAGAGAAAACATGAACGCCTTCAAATCCTGGAATAGCACCAATTAAGGGAAGTTGATTGCTACTAAATGCCACTAAGCAGTGATACCAAGTCCCTGGTAAATGCTCTAATGCTGGTAAAATTTGACCAGCACCTTTTCGCAACCATTTTTCGCTTACGTCTGAGTTTACCTTAGCTTGAGGATCTGCGATCGCTCGGCTAATTTGACCGATGCGGATACTACCATCTTGAAACTGAATTGCACCCACATCTAAAATTGGCGCTACTAACTCATTACCAAGTTCATCCCACAATTCATCAACTTGAGTAGATTCAGCTTCTAGTTGAAACCGTTGCTGATTCGCCGGCATAACTAAGGTGCGTAACTTGACATCAACAGGTGGGGTTTCAATGATTTCTTCGTGGGTAAAATACAGCTTGATGGAAACACCAGCAGACTTGAGCAGCTGGCGGCCCAGTCCACCCGCACAGATGACAACATTAGCGCTGTGAAAAGTTGCATTGGTGGTTTGGACGCCATTTTGCAATACTTGCAATACTTGGGTAATCTGCATTTCACCCCCAGCCCGCTCAAAAGCTTGGATGTAAGCTTGTGCTGTTTTTTCTGGGTGAATATGACCATGTTTGACGGTTAAAGCCCCAGATATCGCCTCTCGATTTAGCTGCGGTTCCAACTCACAAGCTTCTTGAATACTGAGTAAACGCGGTGAAATGGCAAAATGATTATATGATGCCGCAGTTGTTTCTGGGTCGTTATCAGCTGAAATAGTCAGTAATAAATCTAATTCCCGAAATTGAATATCAGCGTCTAACTCTTGAGATAAGATATGGTAACGTGCGATCGCTTCTTCGCACAATCGCCGAGTTAGCAATGTAGTACCAGACCAATAAGCCAGCCCACCATAACTATAGCGAGTTGCATTTTGTGGTGTAACATCTTGTTCTAGCAAAAGTACAGCAAAACCTTTCTTCGCTAGTTCGTAAGAGAGTGCAGCACCCGTAATTCCACCACCAACCACAATCCAGTCGTAGGTTTTCATATTTTGCAAATTATAAATAGATCAAGGTAATTCGTAATTGATAATGACCGAGACAATTTTAGATTTTAGATTTTGGATTTTGGATTAAACTCAAAATCTGAAATTTAAAAAAGGTTTCAAGCCTCTCCATTTATGGAGAATTTTTAGTAACTAATATTACTAAAATTATGCATAATTTATTTTCCTTAAAACTCGATAATTACTAATAAAAATTTTTCAAATATTGCTTGATAAGTATAAATTTATACAATATTATCAAAGTACGATCGAGGCGATCGCTAAATCCCGCAAAGAAGACAGCGATCGCCCCTATCTAAACCCCAAAATCGATAAAGACGATCGCCAAATCCCGCAAAGAAGACAGCGATCGCCTTTATATAAACCCCAATATCGGAGTATGAATATCATCATGTCACAATTACCAGAATCTGCCCAGTCCAAGTTAAAACAGTTTTTGTCTGGGGAAAATTTCGATACACCCGCCAGCCATCAACCAACCCAACAACCATTACCCCGGCGAGAACCGATAAAACATACATTGATTGGTTCTGCCAAAGCCGTTACCAGCACCATCCACTATTTACAAGTAATTGGTTATGCCAGCGTTGGAGACTGGAGTCCATTAGTACCCACCGAGAACCCAGATAAGGTAATGAGCATTTTAATCCGCCAGATTCTTATCCACTAACCTAAATGTAGAGACTAGCAATTGCTAGTCTCTTTTCTATTCGATTTACAAAGCAGTAGGTGCGGGTTCACCGACAGCAGAAACTACATTTTTACGCACATTAGGCTTGCGATCGCTTTTACGAATACCTCCAGCCATCTGATATTCATAGCTATTCTTACCAAATTTATAAGCAATACCACGCAAAATTTGCTCAGAATAATCTGCTAAATCTTGCTCATTTTCAAGGATATGGGTTAGTAAGACATCAATAGTGGAGAGGGTAGTATTGTATGCTTCTAGAGATTGTCGCAGGCTTTCGATTTTTCCAGTATAATCTTTGACTGACAATCCCTCGCCGACATCTAGACTTGAATTGATAGATTTAACGCTTGCTAGACGCGTTTCAGCTTTGCTAAGAATACGTAAATTTCGTTTTGGTCTTGCCATAATTGCTACTGATTTTTCAATTTACCCATAACTCTATAATGGACAATTGTTTCAAAAGTTGTCATACGTAAAATTATTGGTTTTTATTTAAAAACCTAAGATTTAAGTAATTTCCAGCGACTTCTAATAACGTCAGAGCGGAATTTGATCCAGAGTGCGCGAAACACTCAAACGTAAAGGCGGAATTTGATCCAGGGAAGGCGGAATTTGATCCAGAGTGCGCGAAACACTCAAACGTAAAGGCGGAATTTGATCCAGGGAAGGCGGAATTTGATCCAGAGTGCGCGAAACACTCAAACGTAAAGGCGGAATTTGATCCAGGGAAGGCGGAATTTGATCCAGAGTGCGCGAAACAGATGTGACTACGGCTATAACAATTTTTTGTGCGAGATTATACTACTAAGTTATTTAAAGTAAGACAAAGTAGGAAAAGTAAGAAAAGTGGGAAAAGTAGGATGTTTAACATAATCTACTGATAATCATGTTTTTATGTTGTAAACTACATAGATATAACAAGTAACCAGCAAATACACAGGCAAAGTAGCGATTTTAAATAAATAGCGATCGCTAGCATGATGTATTCAAGGTATTGTCAAAGCACTCACACTCACAAAGTTTCTTATCCACATCAGTTAATATTCTTGCTTTCTTGACAACCAACCATAGGAAACCCAGATAAAATTACATTGAGTTAATCATGACTAATATCAAAATTACTTCTTTGCAAGCCCCAGTCGAGCTTTTGGAACTAACAGAAGCGGAAATGAAAACAGTGATAGGGGGAGCTACTTCTAGGGATGGTATTGTGAATGACTTTGCTGGTACAGGCTTTATGTTTAGTATTGGTAATTTGGTTGTAAGCGGTCGCTCTGTAGCAAAGCTGTTCAATCAAGATTCAGATGCTGATAATAGCTGAAACTTAGATGGGATATATAGCTACTGACTATTAGGATTAAATAGCGTTCGCCAGCATGATGTATTCAATATCTGTGCACACTCAATTAGACAGTTTGAAAACAACTAAAAGGAGTCAAACCAGATGTTAAAAATATTTTCAACAAAGAAACAAGCAACAAAACAAACGCCTACACTCATTCAACAAGATTTGGAATTGTTTGAAGAACTAGATGATGCTGATTTATTAGCTATAGTTGGCGGAATTGATGGTAATGTTGCTATTGGTAGTCCTGGAGTTCTTTCGGGTAACCTTGTTCAAGTACCCGTTCATGTACCCGTTAACGTTTGTGGTAATACTGTCAATGTAATTGGTCTACTTAACCCAGCTTTCGGGAATACTTGTATAAATGCGTAATGATTTGCACTCTGTTGACTATTACGATTAAATAGCGATCGCAACCATTATGTATTCACTTTCTGTTATAAGTTCTTTTGTGGTTGGCAGTGTATTTCTGGTGACTGGTGTTGTCAAAGCACTTGCACCCACAAGGTTTATTATCCACATCAGTCAATTGCAGTTATTGCCGCAAAAAGCGAATATAGGTGCAGCGATCGCTTTTACAATTCTAGAGTGCGTCCTGGGAGTAGCTTTGATTTTGCGTCTGTTTCCCCAGTGGCTATTTCTCGGTACAATTGTTTTGCTATTGCTCCTATCGAGTTTAACTTATTGGAGTACTTCTACCAAACGCACAGATGATTGTGGTTGCTATAACGGTCTAATTGACATCAGTCCTAAACAAAGTTTACTCCTCAATGCCCTCTACATTACTTTGATGGGGTTGGCTTGGTTTTATCCGGTTCCTGATATTTTAACTGTTTCACAACAAGTAACAGTATTATTGATTTATTTAACAACAAGTTGTCTATTAACTGCTGTTTCATATATATATTTCTGGAAGCAGAAAAAATCTATCCTAAACTTAGAGCCGCTTCAAGTTAATCGTCGTTGGCAACTCCAATGGTTAAAAGAATATCCCGAAAGCTTAACAACCGGAGAAAAACTGGTTGTGTTTTTAATGCCTGGTTGTCCAACGTGCAAAAACTGGTTGAAAGTGCTAAAAGTGGTTCACCAAAGAACTGATTTACCTGATGTAGTGGCAGGAGTTCCCCAAACATCAGAACAAGTTCAAGAATTTGTTCAATCTAATAATATTAACTTTCCAGTAGTGGCAATGAGTCCTACTGTAGTGGCACGTTTAACTAATGCTTTTCCAACTGCTGTATTGTTAGAGGACGGTATGATTCGAGAGAAATGGTTAGGAGTAATGCCGCTAGACTTTGTTAAACGCGTTAAACCAAACTTATCTGTTCCTAGCGGCTCATTTTAACTTGTGCTAACAGGATGTTTGAAAAGTCATAATTGATGTATCAAATATTTTTTACCCCACCCTAACCCTCCCCGTATGTATTGGCTACGGTGTACACACAAGTCAAATTACCCCCCTTAATCCCCCCTTGGAAAGGGGGGAAAAATAAATCTAGTTCCCTCCCCTTTACAAGGGGAGGGTTAGGGTGGGGTAATTCAAGGACTGGTAGTAATTCCATAACTTGTGTGTACACCGTATCTTGTAAAGGGCAGGGGGCAAGATTTCAAGTTTCCTCTCAATACATCGGGGGAGTAAAGGGGGGTCTATTCGACTTATGCAAGAGGTCTACTTTCTTAATTACGAATTACCATAAGTTGCTTGTAAACGTTGTAAAAGATATTCTCCCGCCAGAATAGGTGGATAGATAGGCGACTGTTCTTTCTGGCAACTTTCTAAACAAGTAATTTCTGTATCATCATTAGGATGACAGAAAAAAGCTATAGAATACCGCGACTGATTCACTCTTTTATCAGTGGGAATCATCACTCGATGCTTAGTTGAGCAAAATCGATGATTTGTCCACCGTTGCATTAAATCGCCAGTATTGACTATTACAGTATCAGGAATTGCAGGCGCAACAATCCACTCTCTAGATACTGTCTGTACTTCTAACCCGCCAATGTCATCTTGGAAAAGTAAGGTAATACTGCCATAATCGGAATGCTCGCCAGCGCGCACCTGTCCGAGTTTCGGTGGTGTCTGCAATGGCGGATAGTGTAATAGTCGCAACGTATGATTTTGTTGATTATGTCTGATAGTAAAAAAATCTTCTGGCAATTCCAATGCCAACGCATAAGCTTGTAATATCGTATTAGCAAGTTCTGTACAACCAGCGTAGAAGGTGACAAGAGAAGCATCTATCCCTGCCGCTTGTTTGTTGACATTAAATGCCTCTTTTAAATCGCCTGGTTGATTGGGGTTAAGACGTTCTCTTTCAATTCCAACGTAACCCATATTACTAAATTCATCACTCCAAGCTTGTTTTTGCTTAACTTCTAAAGCTAAATTGAAAAAAGATTTGCTGTGAGTGAATACTTCCTCGATTAGGTTTTTTGATATTCCCGAATTTTGCAAGTACATGAAGCCAATTTGATGACAAGCTTCATAGATTTGTTTGATGACAGCTTGCCGAGTTATTGCGTTGCCTTTAGTAAAATTAGTGAAATCAATTACTGGAATTCTAACCATTGATTCAAAATACCACATCTTTACCGAGAAGGGGGAAAGGGTAAAGGTTAAAGGGTAAAGGTTAAAGGGAAAATTCCATTCCTTTACCCCTTTCCCCCTTGTCCCTTGTCTCTTGTCCCTAACCTGGCGGGGCTGCTTCTTCAAAGGGACGGATAATTGCCGGCGCTGGTGTAACTTCTGGTTTAAAGATTCCCTGCAATGCTTGTTCTAAGGTTTGCGCCATGACAATCCGGTTTTCGTAAGCTACCACTACTCGTACCAAGGTTGGCAGACTATTCTGTGTGGCTTCTAAATAAATTGGCTCGACATACAGCAGCGATTGCTGAATGGGAATTACTAGTAAATTGCCTTGAATCGCTCTCGAACCCTGGCGATTCCATAAGGAAATTTGCTGAGAAATTACTGGGTCTTGGTTAATCCGCGCCTCGATTTGCTCTGTTCCGTAAATCAGGCGTTCTTTAGGAAAGACATATAGCAGCAGCTTACCGTAGTTTTTGCCATCCGATCGCGCCGCTAACCAAGCGATTAAATTAGTCCGCTGTTTGGGAGTATAAGGTAAAAACAGAAGAAATTCTTCTCTACCAGAGGCTTTGCTAACAAAATCTACGGTGGGTAAACTTGTAATCAAATAATACGGCTCTACCGGACGGGGTTCGCTACCATAGATTTCATTCGGAATTTGCCACTGGTCTTCCCGGTTGTAAAATACTTGGGGGTCGGTCATGTGGTAAGTCATCAACCGCTCAGATTGAATTTTGAAAAAGTCCTCCGGATATCGGGTATGACTGCGGAGATTGACTGGCATTGTACTGAGCGGTTTGAACATATTGGGAAATATCGCTGACCAAGTGGCAATGATTGGATCGCTTGGATCGGCAATGTAAAACTTTACAGTGCCGTGATAGGCATCGATCGCTACTTTGATAGAATTGCGAATATAATTGATACCATCGCTACCAGTGTCTGAATAGGGATAGCGATCGCTCGTTGTATAAGCGTCAACAATCCAATAAAGATAACTGGGATTACTGGGGAAATCTTGATTAGCAGCAGCAGCAACTAAATAGGGGTCGCTGTCAAATTTCAAAAAAGGGGCGATCGCTTGAATTCTTTGCTTGACATTTCGTCGCATTAGCACTTTTGTATCTGGCAAAAAGTCCCGCGTCAGCACCATTTGCCAATCTTTCAAATACATTGCAAATAGCCACCGTCGCCATATTGAACCGATTTCAACGCCACCTAGACCCTCGTAAGAGTTGTAAACATTATCACTACCGCTAGGGTAGTCTAGCTCTCTAACTCTTGTGCCAGTCATTACATAAGTATTAGTAATCTCACCGTAATAAATCCGGGGTTGCCCAATCGGAATACTTTCACGAACAGCTTGATTAGAAGTTGTGAGAGCGCTACTATTACCGCTAATATCTTTAACAAAATATTCTGGTAGTCCACCCGGCCCAACTGTATTAACTGGACTAACAGTAAACCCGAAACCGTGGGTATAAATTAAATGACGATTAACCCATGTTTTAGCTTCCTGTGGTACGGCACTATAGTCTAATTCTCGCGCCGCAATCAATACCTGCCGCCGTTCTGTTGATTCAACTGCTTCCTGTTTAGGTTTTGGCGGCTGAGGTGAAGGTTCATCTGTTTTGAGAGTATATCGATCGATATCGGCATCGGGAAACCGATAATACGGTCGAATTTGTTGCAGTTGACGGTTAGTTTCTAAAAGTGGTCGCTCATCCCAAAGGCGAATATTCCGAATTGTTGAGGCATTCTTTTGAATATCAACTTCAGTCAGTGTTCCTTGCGGGTTGAAGCTTCTAGAATCAATCGCCTCTAAATCGAATGCTTGGCGAGTTAAGGCGATAGTCCGTTGAATGTAGGGTTGCTCTCGTTGCAACTCATTAGGTTGGACAATTAAATATTGCACCACAGTGGGTAAAACAACATCAGCAGCTATAACTAATACTAAATAAACCCCTAACCCATAAAAGAAAAAGCGACGATATCGAGATTTGGATTTCCAGAAAAACGTTCGCCAAAGCAGGTAAGTTGCGATCGCTACTGCCACAATGCCCAAAACGGTGTAAGCTGGCAACTGGGCTGTCACATCGGTATAGCTAGCACCATAACTCACTCCCCGGCTAGAATACACCAGTTCATAGCGACTTTGCCAATAACTAAAAGCGACTACCAGCATCAACAAGCCACCCATACCGAATAAATGACGCTGCTGCTGGGGTGAAAAACCAGGGAAAATCCCCTGACTCAAACTATCCGCCGACAAAAGATAAGTGAGAGTAACGGCGAGGAAGCCATACAAAGATAAACCCATCAGCCAGAGTTCTAGCAGTTCCCAAAAAGGTAAGGAAAATACGTAAAAGCTGATATCTCGACCAAATAAAGGCTCAGTGCTGTTGAAAAGGGTAGGGTGCAAAAATTCCAGCACCTTTGGCCAGTGTCGGAAGATGATGAAGGCAAAAATGGGACTGGAGAGAATTGCGATCGCAGTCAGTAAAAATTGCGGATAGATTAAAATGGCGATCGCTACTCCCCCAATTAAACCGAGATACCAGACTTGAGAGAGAATCTGCTTCAAAAGTTGCCAGATTGTCTCCGGTCGAAATAGAGCGGGAACGGGTAGAATAGCCTGATTAACTGGAGAATGCCAGTAGAAAAGAGCAATTTGACCATAGTGAGCCAACATTAACCCAATTAACAAGCTCAATATCAGAGTTAAGGGTAATAACCAGCGCAATTTTAATGCTTGAGGGCGTTGTGGCGTAAGTATCCGGGTTTCGTTGCGTCTTGGATAATTAGGACTGAGAAAATTTGTTGATTCACTGTTGAGTTCTGCTTGCTCAATCTTTAGAGACTGGGAATATTTTAGCCGTTGTGCTAAAGCCAGGTTTAGCAGTAGATAGGCAGCAGTTATCCCAGCCACGACTACCCACAAAATACCACGAGTCAGCAGCCTCAACAAAAATACTTGCAGATAGCCGACTTCCCGAAACCAAAAAATCTCTGCTCCCAAACGGGAACCCAGATCCAACAGTAGCCACAGCCCCAAAAATCCGATTAATAGCCTAAAGCCCCATTTCCAATACATTGATATGTAATTTAAGAAGAACGCCAATTTTCTATTTGCAAACCGTTTACTCTTTGAAATTCTCGAACATTAGATGTTGATGTTACAACAATATGATTGTGAGTTAGTGCTGTTGCTGCTTTGTTCCCCCTCCCGAAGAGCCTACGGTGTACAAACAAGTCTCAAATAGTTGATTAGCCAAGGTTTTACCCCACCCTAACCCTCCCCTTGTAAAGGGGAGGGAACTAGATTTCTTTTTCCCCCCTTTCCAAGGGGGGATTAAGGGGGGTAATTTAACTTGTGTATACACCGTAGTCTTTCCAAGGGGGGATTAAGGGGGGTAACTCGACTTGGTAAACTATAGTCCGAAGAGTGGGGAGGGGTACAATGAATTACCCGGACTTGATATAAATCCCAAAATGCTTCACCCTTAAACGTGATTTGTGCAATCGGCGATCGCTAACAATAGACTTCTTGGCATTTGTAGGGGAAAGGGTAAGGGGTAAAGGGGAAAGGGATGGAATTTCCTCTTACCCTTTAACCTTTACCCTTTCCCCTACCGGAAAGCAAAAGTCACTTTTGCAAGAGGTCTAATGTAGTTCCAGTTTAGAACATCGGAGTTCTCAAGGTAAGGCTGACGATGAAATGAACATTTAAGCACTTAAATACCAGTAAAATAGTTTAATTACCGACAAGTGTTGTGTAGGGATTTTAGCCAGTTGCCCTCGCCCGACAAGCTTGCTATATCAATCTTGTAGCCACTACAGCACTCTCACAACTGGCGCGCGTCAGGACAATAAAACGACGATGAATTCACTTGGATCTCAGTCGAGAGTTGAAGTACGAGATCGAGGGATGTCTCCTTTGAACAACCCCAAGGATTGGTCATGGCCATTCTGGGCTGCTGTCCCACTTTACCCCTACGGCAGGCGGCGGACAGTTCGTCAGGAAATAGTTCCAGACACTATCTGGACATTCGATCAGCTTCACGGCATTCTCTACACCATCGTGCCGATTCGCATGACTATCGTCAAGCTTTTTGCCGGAGGACTTCTGGTCTATGCACCCGTTGCTCCCACAACTGAGTGTGTCCGCTTGGTTAATGAGTTGGTAGCAAAGCACGGTGAAGTTAAGTATATCTTACTGCCAACCAGTTCTGGTCTGGAGCATAAAGTCTTCGTTGGCCCCTTTGCTCGTCGCTTTCCTCAAGCACAAGTGTTTGTTGCCCCGCACCAGTGGAGTTTCCCGTTCAATCTGCCGCTTAGTTGGCTAGGTTTTCCCCAAAAACGAACTCAAGAACTCCCAGAGGACTCAAGCCTTGCTCCCTTTGCTCTGGAGTTTGATTATGCAATATTGGACATCGACTTGGGACGAGGATCTTTTGCAGAAGTTGCAGTGTTTCACAAGCGATCGCGCACTCTGCTTGTAACTGATTCTATACTTTCTGTACCAGTTGACCCACCAGAAATCCTCCAATTAGATCCTTATCCCTTACTGTTTCATGCCAGGGACAATGCCTGGGAGACAATCGAGGACAATGAAGACAACCGTCGCAAAGGATGGCAACGCATTTCACTGTTTGCGCTTTACTTCCGTCCAAGTGCCTTAGAAGTTGCTTCAATCGGACAGATGTTTCGTGATGCTCTCAAAGCACCACAGCGATCGCTAAAAACCTACTTTGGTTTATTTCCTTTTCGCTGGCAAGAAACCTGGAAGCAGGCATTCGACGCTCTACGAGGTCAGGGACGACCATTTGTCGCACCGATTTTGCAAATCCTCATTTTTCCTCAAGCACCAAGCCAAGTCCTCAAATGGGCTGATACAGTTGCAAGTTGGGATTTTCAGCAGATTATTTCTTGTCACTTTGACTCGCTAATTAAAGCAAATCCGCGTCAATTTCGGCAAGCATTTGCTTTTCTGGAAAAAAATCTTTCTTCTAGCGAAAGCCAGCCTCTATTGGAGGAAGACTTAAAATTTATTCAAGAACTTGAAGCAGGTCTAGTTAAACGCGGTATTGCAACGCCAGCTAAAGAGAATTTGTAATCAACTAGCTGAATTATTTAAGGGACTTCCATAAAATAAATTATCCCATTTCATGCCCATCAAAACGACTTTCTTTCCCCCTGCCCCCTGCCCCACTTCGACTACGCTCAGTGACCTCCTGCTCCCTGCCCTCAAAGCGATGGAACACTTTTTTAATTAGAAGTCCCTAAAACCTCAGCGATCGCCTGGGAAATCGGTAAGCCAGGACAGCGTTCCAGCCAGAAGAACTCGCCAACTGGGTTAACTTCCAGGAATACATGACGACCATCAGGAGTCAAAATAATATCAAGTGCCCCATAATTTAAACCAAATTCTGCCATAAGTTTGAGCAATTTCTCTTCGACATCTTGGGGCAAATTGTATGACTCCCAAGCGTCGAGTAAGGCGATTCCCTGTTTGCGCCAGTCGTAACGTGCTTTATCCAAAGCTTGAGAATCAACCGCAGCCGTTAGCACGCGTTTACCGACAATAATTGTCCGCAATTCCAATGCCTTGGGAATCTTCTCTTGAAATGTCATTGGGCAGAAACGTAAACCATCGAGGTTGTCTAGATCATCTGAGGAAATTGGATTTGTAAACACAACTTTTTCTCGCCCTCGTTCATCATAAATAGCGAAAGAAGACAGCATTTTTGTAATCATTCCCTGCTGACACTCTTGGGCAAATTGTTTTACTGCTATTGGATTATTTGTAGTCAAAGTGCGAGGCGTATCTAGACCGATATCTCTTGCTATTTGTAATTGCAGTTGCTTATTTTCGGCTCGGCGAATATTTGGCAAAGGGTCAAGATGAAACCCCCTGATACTAGCAATCATTCCCTCAATGCTGACGCGAGATTCTTTCAGTGAAGCTTCTCTAAGTTGCCTATCCATCGAGTCGGGAATTTTTGACCCAATTGCAATGCGCCGATACCAAACTGCTGACACTTCATTTAAATCTAATATCTGGTCATCGACACTCAGAATCACTCGCTGACTACTACCATAGTAAATATCTAACTGCATTTCTGTAGGAAATCGGTCTGTGTCAAAACGAAATGCTTTCTTTCCTTGGGCTTCAATTGCCTGAATAACTAAAGGAATACTTTCGTTATCTTGGCTGTGAGTAATGATTAAAATAGTCACGTCGCTTCGCTCCGAATTCAAAATTCAAAATTCAAAATTCAAAATTCAAAATTAATAATCCCTATAAATAAATTTCGCCTCGTTCCCAGTCTGAAGACTGGGAATGTATTGCCAGAGGCTCTGCCTCTGGTCAAGCCACTGGAGGCGGAGCCTCCCAGGATGGATTCCCAGCCTAGAGGCCTTGTCATTACCAACATCTTTTAAACTGACTGGGTGATAAAATCAGCAGCC
>NZ_JAVRCK010000135.1:0-16524 GCF_034530815.1 Nostoc sp. DedSLP03 | reverse complement strand
TATTACATCCCTACCTCACTTTAAAAGATGTTGGTAATGACAAGCCTTATAAAGGGGGGAAACAGAACAAATGTTGTTACCTTCCCTTTATAAGGGGAGGGTTAGGGTGGGGTAAAACCAAGATTTATCAGCTACTTGCGACTTGTGTATACACCGTAGATTTACAAGGAGGATTAGTGAGGGGTATTAGACACTTTGACCAATAACTGTAGCTTTTCAAACACCCTCTAAAGACAGATTATTATGCTTAGATTAAAGCTTGAATTACAATATTACTTCTCTCTAATGGATTAATATTTATTTATGCCTAAAGACAGGTTAATATTTCATTGTAATTTCATTTTTTATTTGTATTGTGTGAATTAGCTATGTAATATATTTACAAAAATAGTAAATAATTTTTGCTTGGCATTTGATGAAGCTATTAATTCAATTGTGTTACAAAAGATTTATCTTAAACAAACATAGTATTTTGGTGCAATCTATATCTATGTTTCAATGTTAATAGAGATCGATATAGTAAGAATTAGCTTTATAATCATTAACTTCAATCTTGTATTTAGTAACTGATGAAAATAGCTGAAAATTTTACACTCAGTTTGTTGCACGATATTAAGTAGAAATTAACACAATATTTTAGTATTAATTTAGGCCTGCTATTTATCGTCAGTAGCCAAGTTAAATAACAGGAGATTTCTATGCCTGAAGCCATTGAGATTTATGACGATCGCCTGCGTGCTATTGTACGCCCAGAAGCCTCACTTCAAAAGCTTGCCAACGGTGCAGTCCATAGCGAGGGGCCTGTTTACTTCCATGAAGATGACACTGTTGTGTGGAGCGATGCTCACGGCAATCGCCTGTTGCGGTGGAGTGCTACTGACAATGTGACTGTCCTACGAGATCCATCTGATTACCAAAGCGGTAATTATCGAGACTTAGAAGGTCGTCTGGTTGCCTGTTCCTCTGGTTTGCGTGCTATTATCCGACGCGAACAAAATGGTGAATGGAAGGTTTTAGTCGATCGCTACCAAGGTAAACGCCTGAACAGTCCAAATGATTTGGTAGTCAAAAGCGACGGTACAATTTGGTTCACCGATCCGCCTTATGGGATTACTGAGCCAAATCAAGGTTACGGCGGCGAACAGGAGCAACCTGGAAGTTACGTATATCGCTTCGACTCGGTAACTGGTGAGATTTATCCTGTAGTAACAGACATGGTGCGCCCTAATGGGTTGGCTTTCAGTCCAGACGAAAGTATGCTGTATGTTTCAGATACAGCTGCGTTTAATATTCCTGGGGGGCCTCATCATATTCGTGTTTATGAGGTTGTAGACGAGCGCTATCTAAAAAATGGGCGTGTATTTGCAGTCATTGAGCCAGGACAACCGGATGGACTGCGGGTTGACGAACATGGCAATGTTTTTACTAGTTCTCAAGATAGCGTGCAGATATACGCCCCCGATGGAACTCGCTTAGGAAAAATTTTTGTACCGGAGACATCAGCTAACCTGACTTTTGGTGGTCAAGAAGGCGATCGCTTATTTATCACAGCTGGTCATTCGTTATATGTTATCAACCTTAATACTCGTGGTGTACAGCTATGATTGATCAATTTGGGTTGGGTGTAGCGTTAAACAAAGCTATTCCGAAGGAACTCGTTTTTTTCCTAGCTGCATTTAATTTCCCACAGCTAAGTCCACACTTGTTAAGTTCACTTTCTCCTGTGTATCCTGACGGATTCCCAGGATTGGCACTTTTACTTCTCAGAGTTAGCCTTGGCTGGTTGTTTATATTACACGGCTATCCCAAAATAACGCATCTTCGACGGTGGGCTGAGTCTCTAAAAACGCCTGTCTTTCTTTGCTTTTTATCAGCTGCATCGATGTTAGGTGGCGGAATTTTTCTGATTATTGGATTCCTCACACTCTTAGCAACTTTGCCCATTCTCTGCTCAATGATTTTTGCGATATATTTGCACATTACTGGAGGTAAGCCTTTTGTAGCTCAAGATCCATACTTAATTCCTCAAGAACAGTATCAAGGTGCTTTAGGACAAGGTGAACCGCCAAGTTGGGAAAAAGCTTTTATGTATTGCGTTATGCTGATTGCGATCGCAGTTTTAGGCCCTGGTGCTTATTCGCTTGATGCTTCGATTTTTGGAAGGTGAATCATCATATTTATGATTCAGTTATTAACAACGCCACATCATAAAATTTAAACTTTTGATCTACAGTAATTATCGTTAGACCTTCTACCAAAGCCTGAGCAATTAACATCCGATTAAAAGGATTTTTATGATACATTGGCAAATCAGCAACCTTTATTCCATGTGCCAACGTAATCGACTAAAGCGCAAAGCCTCCTTTAAATTACTAGTAGCTATTAACTTTCCTAAAGACTGTTTAATCGAAATTTTCCAAGCACTAATAGCACTGACGAAAATTAAATTTTCAGGATTAGTAATTATCTCTCGTACCTGATTTGACAACTTAGAATCATTTTCTAAAAACCATAGCAGGATATGAGTATCTAGCAGAAAACTCATTAATCTTCCCCATAAAAAGCAGCAATCACCTCTTCGGAAGTTTCATCAAAATCATCAGAAATCTTAACCTGTCCTTGCTAAAAACCTGCAACTCTGGGTTCTAAGATATCTTCACTACTCATCACCATCGAGCCATGATTTAAACTTGCTTTTTCAACTGTAGACTCTGCTTGAGACAGAGGTAAAACCTTTGCCCAAGGAACCCTTTGACGAGTTAGCGTAATTTCAACATTATTTTGGATATATGATAATAACTCAAGTAAATTATCAAATAAGTAAGCAATATCGAAAGTTTTTTCTGACATTTTTATTTATGTCCTACTCACTACAAGCATTATAGCCAATCAACGACCCACCGCTTCCCACATCAAGATTCCGCAATTAGCAAGATTGCGTGTCCATCAGGATCTTTAACTAGACAACCTTGCCGATAAGGACTTGTACTATCTGCAAACTGTATAATCCGCGACGATACAAAGTGAACTTTGTTACGCCGTAGCTTATCCACTAACTGCTCAAGATTATTTACAACAAGCTCAATTTGCATATGTGCAATATCGCAGCTTTTCCAATCACTCGGCATTGGGCGGCCTTTTTTAGGCACAATATAGTCTAATAGTTCAATTCCTACACCATCTTGAACAGGTCGCAATGTTGTAATTTTGACTTCGGCTCCTGGTAAATTATCCAAGCGAGATTGGGTTGCACGCCAGTTGAGACTGCGGCTATCAATTTGCATTCCCAGGAGGTCGCAGTAAAAGTGTAGACTCTGCTCGGTATTGGAAATTGCGATCGCACTATGATCGATTCCTAAAAATAAGCGATGACTATTTTGATGCCATTTATCTTTTCCTTTATCAGGCGGAAACCAAATTAACTCTAAATCATGACCATCAGGGTCTTTAAACTTAAAAGCGCGGACACCACCAGATGTTTTATTTTCAGGGGGTATTGTCTGGGGAGCAACTGAAATTGGTTCAATGGGAAATGAACGCAAGTGAGCATAAGCACGAGCCATATCACTCACCACAATCGCCAGATGTTGAAACCACAAGTCATTACTTTGTGAATCGCTGGGGATGGGTTTACCCTGAATATTAAGATATTCCATCAACTCGATAAGTTCATCACCTAATCGTAAAGTAACAATGCGAATTTTTCCCCCAGTCACACCTTCTAAGTCGCTGTAATCTTGTCCTTCAACAGTAATGTCAGAAACTAGTTCAAAAGCAAGTGCTTGTGTATAGAATTTCAAAGAGCGATCGCAGTTTGTCACTGTTAAGCCAATAGCTCTAATTCTTTGTACTTGTACATCGGTTTGACTAGACATATTCAACAGACTTTGTACTTATTATCTACTAGTTTTGCAAAAATTCAATATGAGTCTTGCATAAATCAATCAATATAAAAAATATTATAAAAGTTATCTCTAGCTTAAGAAAGACATACAACTGAATTTATCCTTTAAAGATTTCATCCAATAATGAAATTGTGATGAAATTTTTATAGTTCTTTCGGTAGAGATATTTATTATCCCAATGGCTAGAAGCGTTAATTCTTGTAAACCTCTAAAGTCATGCCAGAATCACCAAAATAGCTAGTCAAAAAAACTTGCCGCTTGTTGGAAGCGAGGAAATTAAAACCACAAAATTAGTTAATTGAAAATGCCTACAAAAGTTACTGTCAATTTTGGATGCCTGCTGCTGGTATTCCCTGGTTTGTTGCCGTTTTTGGACGTGACTCAATAATTGCTAGCTTGCAGGCGATCGCACGACGGTTGCGGTTGATTAGTGGCAATTATGGCGCAACTCGCACAGACTCCGACTATAAAGCAATCCTGTCGCTTGAGATAGTGATGGGGGCAGCTAACTGACAGTTCAAAACCGCTACCTTTATCTAATTAAATAGTAACGAAAGATTAAGCATAGTAAATGACTGTGCGCCATCACTCAAAATAATCTTTCTTAAGGCAAATAGAGAAAAGTGAAGCTAGGGAGTAAAATATTTGAACAAATTAAAACTGATTTAATTCAGAACAAATAATATGTTGAGTATACTTTGGGGTATTGTTGTTATACTGGTTGCTTTTTGGGCATTAGGACTGGCACTTCATATTGCCGGAAATCTCATTCATGCAGTGTTGCTTTTAGCTATTGGCCTTGCTATCTATAATTTTTTCAAAACGCGTGATGTGTAAATAAATATAGTATTTATCGATCGTGGTGAAGGTACATTATAGTCCTTTCCTCGCTTGCAAAGAGAGGTTAAGGATGCAGTTCTTGTACCTCACTCATTATCTTGGCAATTGCAAACACTTGAAGAATTCAGAAGTAAGAATTCGGGATTATTGCAGTCTGCATAATACAGCAAAAATACTTTTGTAAGGCGGGCAAGACTTTGGCTTTGTTCAGTCGAATGCTGCCCACCTCATAAGTAATTGGATGTTTTTATTTGGAAGTCCCTCTGAGAACTTTTAAACTAGTGCTGCCGTTGCTTTTAATTTAAAAATCTTCTCAATTACATCTTCTACTACTTTATCAGGGGTAGAAGCACCAGAAGTAATGCCTACAACAATTTCCCCATCAGGCAACCAGTTATCTGTAGTTCTTAACTGCCCATTTAATTGCCGATGTTCAATAGAATATACCGATTTAAGGCGTTCAGCAGTATCAATATGGTAAGAAGGAATTCCTCGCTCAAAGGCAATTTGTTGCAACTGAGTAGTATTCGAGGAATTAAACCCACCAATTACTACCATCAAATCTAAATTATGTTCCACTAATTCCAACATGGCATCTTGCCGTTCTTGAGTGGCATCACAAATGGTGTTGAAGCTTTGGAAATGCTGATTTAACTCAGTGGGGCCATACTTCTGTAACATAGTTCGCTCGAAAAGCTTGCCGATTTGCTCAGTTTCGCCTTTAAGCATGGTAGTTTGGTTAGCAATGCCAACTCTTTCTAAATCGCGATCGGGGTCAAATCCTGCTGAACAAGCTTTAGCAAATTTTGTCAGAAATTCTTCACGGTTGCCACCATTGATAATATAGTCAGCAACATATTCTGCTTCTTGCAAATTTAACACAATTAAATACTTGCCAGCGAAGGAACTAGTCGCAACTGTTTCTTCGTGCTTATATTTACCGTGAATTATTGATGTATAATCGATTTTTTTGTGTTTTTCTACTGTATTCCAAACTTTAGATACCCAAGGACAAGTTGTATCAACAATTTTGCAGCCTTTATCGTGAAGTATCTGCATTTCTTGAACGCTAGCCCCAAAAGCGGGTAATATGACTACATCACCAATTCCAACAACAGAAAAGTCTTTATTCTTTTCTTGAATGGGGATGAATTCTACTTCCATCTCCTGCATCCGCTTATTTACAGAAGGGTTGTGGATAATTTCGTTAGTAATCCAGATGTTTTCTGTGGGAAAATGCTGACGAGTTTCATAGGCCATAGCCACAGCACGTTCTACACCCCAGCAAAAGCCAAAGGCTTGTGCTAGTCGGATTGTCACATCACCCCGTTGTAGAGTGTAATTGCGATCGCGAATTTCCTGAATCAAGTTACTCTGATACTCAGATTGCAACTGCGTGGCAACTTCTGCTTGATGACCAAAGCCCTTGCGATTGTAATTTTCTGAATGTTGGAGGTTGCGCTTAAAAGCTTTTGTATCCATTAGATTTGTCTATTTAAACCACTATTTCTTATTTTCTCGCGCCTAGACGCGATTGATACAGAGTTGTCTTCAAAGATATTATCAGAGAGGGGCAAAGGAAAAAGGATTTAATGCCTTTACCCTTTACCCTTTAACCTTTTCCCCTCTTGTTCTTGCTGAGGTTTTAATTCAATCTCGCTATAAATCTGCAATGCAGAACGCCAAACCATATAGCCTTCAGGACTTAAATGTAAACCATCAGTAGTAAATTCGCGGCGGAGATTTCCTTGCTTGTTGGTAAACAGGGGATGTAAATCGAGGTATTTTACACCTTTTTTGGTAGATATGCTTTGTAGTTGCTGATTTAACTGGCGAATGCGACTATTGGCAACAGCCAATAGTTTATCTCGTCCTTTCCAAGTTGCTGCTTCTGCCCCATGTGGCAAAATCGATTGGACAACAATTTGCGCTGTGGGATGAGTCTTTCGTAGGTAATTGATAATTTGCCGCTGATTATCTAAAATTTCCCCATTGCTCATACCCCGAATTAAGTCATTAATGCCAATCATTACAAAAATCACCTCTGGCTGGGTGCGGTCAAATATTTTTAATCTTTTTAAAAGTCCGTTGCTGGTTTCGCCAGAAATTCCTTGATTGAGCCAATTTTTACCTTCGGGTAATAACTCAGGGGGAAACCACAAACTTAGAGAATCTCCCGCTAGGATGGTTAAATGCGGAGGATGTTGGTCAGCGGCAACCTTGGCTTCTTGATTGAGGATATCTAGCCACTCTTGATAAGTGAGTTGATGACGGCGACCTAAATCAGGTGTAGCAATTTGCGGTGAATTATTTAGGTTGATTGGCTGTGGGGATGCGATTATCCCAAAAAAAGCGGCCAATCTCTGCTGTTGCCAAATGAGCAGAATGACCGCCAACATTAGGATGCCGTTGGTTAACAGCGAGAACAATGCCCAGATAGGAAAGGTTTTTACAGATGTAGACACGACTAGCGAAATTTACCAATTATTTGAATCAAATTTTAACGCTAGCGATCGCAAATTACACAATCTTAAATTGCGTGAGTTCGACAAGCCCTTTTTTGACCTCTTCCCCAACCCCTCTCCGACACGGAGAGGGGAGCCAAAACCCTAATTTCTCGTTGCTCCTCCCTTTCCCCGTGGGAGAGGGAGGTTGGGAGGGAGAGGTTCATCGAACTCAGTTAAATTGGGCATTGGGGAAGCAACTCCTAACTCCTAACTCAGCACTCAGCACGGCCTAAACGCCGCGCTGACGCTAACAGCACTCTCTACTGAGTAGGACGATCGCCAAACTCGGAGTTGTAACCTTCTTCGCCGTGTTCGTTGATATCCATACCTTGCAATTCAGCTTCCTCTTTGACTCGCAGCCCGACTGTAGCATCGATAACTTTGAGAATAATCCACGTACCAATACCTGCGATTACATAGGCAACGACAATTGCTACTAGTTCAACTCCCAATTCACCCAAATTACCACGCAGTACTCCATCTTTACCTCCTCCGTTGACTTGAGTCGTGGCAAAGATAGCCGTCAAAATCGCCCCTACTGTACCACCAACCCCATGCACGGGATAAGTATCTAAAGCATCGTCAATTTCTAGTTTGTGCTTAAAACTGATCGCATAGAAGCAAACAAAGGCGGTGATGAAACCAATTAAAATCGCTGATAACGGTGTGACAAATCCGGCGGCGGGGGTAATACCCACCAAACCAGCAACAGCTCCTGTAGCTGCTCCCACTGCGGTCGGTTTACCTCGTAAAACACTCTCCAAAATTAGCCACATTAAAGCCGCCGCCGCCGCCGCTGTATTAGTAGCAACAAAGGCTGTTGTTGCTAAATTTGTGACTACATTACCAGAAGTTCCACTGGCAGCAGATAGGGCACTCCCAGCGTTGAAACCGAACCAACCAAACCACAACAAGCCAGCTCCCAGCAAAATAAACGGAACATTGTGCGGTGGGCTAAGGCGATCGGGATGGGTTTTCCGAGGGCCAAGGACGATCGCAGCTACCAGGGCTGAAACGCCAGAACTAATATGAACTACTGTGCCACCTGCAAAGTCTAGGGCACCCAATCCACCGTACAAACCTAAAAATCCACCTTTCGCCCATACCATGTGGGCTAGGGGAGCGTAAACAAAGGTTGACCACAGGAGGACAAACAGCGAATAGGCGCGGAAACTCATCCGCTCTGCGATCGCCCCAGAAATTAAGGCTGGGGTGATAATGGCAAACATGGCTTGGTAGATCATGAATGCCTGATGGGGTATTGTGCCGGCATAAGAGACGACTTCCGGCGGGTTTGATCCTTTGAGATAATCGGTTATCTCTAATCCGACACCATTCAACCCCAGCCATTGCAATCCACCGATAAATGGTAAACCTGGCGCAAAGGCAAGACTATAGCCCCACAGAATCCAGGTAACTCCGACGATTGCCATTAACACAAAGCTCATCATCAATGTGTTTAGGATGTTGCGCGATCGCACAAATCCACCATAGAAAAACGCCAATCCTGGTGTCATTAGCAGCACAAGTGCTGCTGAAATCAGCATAAATGCTGTGTCTCCAGTATCAGCAGTAGGTGGGGCAGCAGTTGGGGTTTGGGCAAAAGCATTGCCCATCAACGGCCCTCCTAAAAATAGTAGGGTGATAGCTCCAATCATCACAACTTTCTTCAACACTTTTTTTTCTTCCTAAACACCAAGAATTTGTATCCTTAACTACATTTGATTACTTTTATTGACACATTTTTGTCTTGAAAGTTACTTAACTTGAATTTTCTTGAAATGTTAACAAAAATATATACCTGATTGTAGTTGCCAAGATTTAAATTAGCGTATAAACACGCAATCATTACATTGCATCTTTTTTTTTAAAGAATAGAAGAATAGTATTTTATTCAAGCCGGACAAAATTACGAATTTTTAGTTACTTACTGTTACAAACCAAAATAATTGTGATATGTGACGAGTATTGTAAATTATTGTCAGTATTTTCCGATAATTTGCCCAAATATGCAGCAAATTTCAACTTCTCGTGCGATCGCGAACAGGGTACAAAGACAGAGGCTACGCCAAAATGAGGTAGAGAAATATCCTACTTGTGCGATCGCGATCGTCATCTTAGAGAAGAGAGAAGCAAGTAGCCTGAGGGTTGGGGAGAAGTAGACCTCATCTAGTTACAAAATGCTGCATCATGAATTCTCTTTATATTTCCCTGATAAACACGTAGATATCTAGATGCCTGCTTCTAACAGGTTAGTTGCGAAAAAACTTTTGCAATTTTGCGTGAGATTATTAGTTGTTTAACAGGGAACACTATAAAAGTTCAAAATAATCTAGAAATTTTACTTAACTTCTGGGGGCAAACATGATAATTAAAACACTTACTAAAGCTAAACATACTCCGATTAAGTCGTAGCGGTCTGGAGTTACCCCGTCTACCTTCCAACCCCAAAGCATTGCCATTGCGATAAACACGCCGCCATAAGCCGCATAGACTCTGCCAAAATTTGTTGGTTGGAGAGTTGCAATAACCCCATAGAAAGCTAAAGCAATTCCTCCCAATATCCCCAACCAGAACGGCTTACCTTCGCGCAACCACAACCAGATTAAGTAGCCGCCCCCAATTTCCAATAAGCCAGCCCACAAAAAATACAGCAGAGACTTAAGCATTTGATCGATTATTTAACAACATATAAGTCAGTAAAATTACGCTAACGCTTTTAAGTAAACTATTGTCATTAATTAAGGTAAGTTTATTGAACAAATTGGGCATGGGGCACAAGAGCAGAGGGACAAAGGGGCGGATGGGCAAAGGGGCAGAGGGGAAAAAACTTGTACAAGAACTCTCCCCTGCTCCCCTGCTCCCCTGCTCCCCTGCTCCCCCACTCCCCAGAATGTAGATAAGGCTCAAGGATGAAAGCACCATTACCTGATAACGAAGCCCAGAGAATCGATGCAGTTTTGCAGTATAAGATTCTCGATACGCCATCGGAAGCCACCTTTGACGATCTGACTCGTTTAGCCTCGTATATTTGTCAGACTCCTATTGCCTTAATTAGCTTAATTGATACAAATCGCCAATGGTTCAAATCAAAAGTCGGTTTGGATACCTCAGAAACGCACCGAGATTTCGCATTCTGTGCCTATGCCATTCTCCAGTCTGATGTTTTGGTAGTGCCTGATACAAAAAATGACGAACGGTTTGCAACAAATCCACTGGTGACATCTGACCCAAATATTCGGTTTTATGCTGGTGTACCTTTAACTAACCCTGAAGGATACGCCCTCGGAACGCTGTGTGTAATTGACTACGTACCACGAGAACTTTATTTAGAACAAATAGAGGCATTACAAACTTTAGCTCGTCAAGTCATAAAACAACTGGAATTGCGCCGAAATTTAGCAAGTTTGGTACTTGCTTCCAAGAAAAGCAACCAGGTACAGAAGGTACGCAAGCAATTTTTCAAAAAGATTGCAGCAAGCTTTGGTTTGTCGTCAATAATTTTAGTTTTGATTGGGGTGGTTTCTTATCAAAATACAAGAGTATTTAGTAATTTTAATCGCAGTATAGTCACAAACACTTATAAAAAACTTAACAGCCAAGAGGAAATACTGTCCCAGGTAAAGGATGCTGAAATTGGGCAACGTAGTTACATCTTCACTGGAGATAAACTTTATCTAAAATCGTATCAAACAGCACTTAGTAACGTCGATCGAGAAATTGCCAAGCTGAAGAATTTCACAGCAGCTCAACCGAATCAACAAAAGCAGATGGCAACGCTTGAATTTCTAATAACGGCTAAACTTACTGAACTAAAACAAACTATCGATTTGCGCCAGAATCAGGGATTAGAGGCAGCGTTGCAAGTACTGCTGAAAAACGATCGACAAAATCTTATGGATGATATCCGCAAGGCGATCGCTGAGATAGAAAACGAGGACAGGGGACGAATTAGACAGCAGTCACAAGCAGCAAAGATTTGGACTCGGAACACAATTCTCACATTGGCGATCGCTATTTGCCTAAGTTTTATCGTTCTTGCTGTAGTCTACTACTCGATCTATCGTGAGGTTCTTGAGCGGAAGAAAACAGAAGAAACCTTAAATCAAGAACGCAACTTTATCTCAGCAGTCCTTGATACGGTTGGTGCGTTGGTAATAGTTCTCGATTCTCAAGGGCAAATCGTTCGTTTCAATCAAGCCTGTGAGCAAATAACTGGTTACTCTTTTGATGAGGTGAGGGGTAGGTATAGCTGGAACTTGTTACTACTTCCTGAAGAGGTGGAGCCAGTTAAAGCAGTTTTTGACCAGTTAGGATCTGGTCAACTTTTCAATAATTATGAAAATTATTGGGTAATGAAAGATGGTAGTCGGCGGCTGATTGCCTGGTCGAATACCATCTTAAAAGACTATGAGGGCTGTGTTGAATACATAGTTGCTACTGGCATTGACATTACCGATGCCAAACGAACACAACAGCATCTGACTGCACAATATGCTGCAACCCGCGTTTTAGCAGAGTCCGCCACAATTAACAAAGCTACTCGCCAAATATTGCAAGGGATCTGTGAGAGTTTGGCATGGGATTTGGGTGAAATTTGGATGATCGATGAGCAAGCAAATGTGCTGCATTTTGTCGATATCTGGCATAAAGCATCCATTGAAATGCAAGAGTTTGAAATACTGAAGCGGCAAACCACCTTTGCACCCGGAATTGGACTACCTGGACGGGTTTGGGCTAGTTCTGAATCGGTTTGGATCGCTGATATCGCTAAAGATATTAATTTCCCTAACTTCAAAATAGCTGCTCAAGTAGGACTACATGCAGCTTTTGGTTTTCCGATCCGCAGTGGTAACAAAATCCTCGGTGTGATTACCTGCTTTAACCGTGAAATCCAGCTTCTTGACGAAGATTTAGTAAAAACGATGAATTCTATCGGCGAGCAAGTAGGGCAATTTATCCAGCGTAAACAGGCTGAAGAAGAAATACAACGCCAAAATTTGCGATCGCAACTATTTACCGAAATCACCCTGAAGATTCGTCAATCTTTGGACATTGAAGAAATTCTCCAAATCACTGTCGAAGAGGTACAAAAGATTCTCCAGACTGACCGAGTTTTAATCTATCAGCTGATGCCAGAAACTACTGCAAACACCGTTGTTGAAGCAGTAGTTTCTGGCTTACCAGCAATCAAAGAGCAAAATAACGCCGCCCCCTACTTTGAAGCAGAATATCTCCAACAGTACTATCTACAGCAGTACCGTCAAGGCAAGGTTTTCGGACTGGATAACTTGGATCTTTTGGAAGTTGAACAAAGCCATTTGGAATTAATGCAACAGTTTGGGGTCAAAGTCAATTTGGTTGTACCTATTCTTGTTAAAGAAGAACTTAGCGGTTTGTTCATAGTTCATCAGTGTGACGATTCCCACCACTGGTCTAGTTTTGAAACCGATCTTTTGCGGCAAATAGCCGACCAAGTAGGTATTGCTTTGACCCAAGCCCAACTATTAGCAGCAGAAACTCGTCAGCGACAAGAACTTGAAATTGCCCGTCGCCAAGCCGAATTAGCTTCTCAGACGAAAAGTGCCTTTTTGGCAAATATCAGTCATGAAATTCGCACTCCGATGAACGCTGTATTGGGGATGACTAGTTTGGTGTTAGATACTCCTTTAGACGAAGAACAGCGAGATTTTATTGAAATAATTCGCAGTAGTGGAGACGCTCTTTTAAGTTTGATCAACGAGATTTTGGATCTTTCCAAACTTGAGGCTGGAGAGATGGCTCTCGAAACTCTCGATTTTGACCTATCCACTTGTGTAGAAGACGTGGTGGAATTATTGGCTCCTTCAGCCCATAACAAGGGATTAGAAATTGCTGCAATAATCGATCGCAACGTTCCCACTCAACTCAAGGGAGATACTGGTAGGTTGCGGCAAATTTTGATGAACTTAATCAGCAACGCCATCAAATTTACCAGCGCTGGCGAGGTATTAGTGCAAGCCGAATTGCGATCGCTTTCTTTGACTACAGCCACCATCCATTTTGCGATTACAGATACAGGGCTTGGCATTAGCACTGAAGACCAACGCAAACTCTTTACGCCATTTACCCAAGTGGATGCTTCGACCACTCGCAAGTATGGTGGTACCGGTTTGGGATTAGCCATCTGTAAACAACTTGTAACTTTGATGGGAGGAACGATTGGGGTAGAAAGTCAGATGGACAAAGGATCTAAGTTTTGGTTTGAGTTGCTTTTTAACAAACAAGTTGAGCCTGTTGAGCCAAAATGCGATCGCGGACTTTTGCAAAATCGCCGCTTATTGGTAGTGGATAACAACACTACTAATTATAAAATTATCTCCCATCAAGCTACTCATTGGGGAATGGAGGTAGATCGAGCTGACAGTATTGCTGCGGCCGTTAAAGTTATTCAGCAAGCTAGCGAGCAGGGGAAATCATATCATGTTGCCTTGGTTGATATGCAAATAGCCCAAACAAATGGCATGACAATAAAAGAACAAATTCCAGCCAATTCTGCAATTGCTAAGATCCCTTTGATTATGCTCGCCTCTACTAATCAACGGGATGAAGTACAACAGGCGCTCAAAATCGGATTTGCTACTTATTTATTCAAACCGATTAAGCCATCACGACTCCTTGATACGATCATAAATATTTTAGAAACTCAGCCGGAATCAGAACAAGGGTGTAGAGGCAGAAAGCTAGAGGCTACAGAAGAAATTCCGAGTACAGAAACTTCAAGTATTCTTACTTCCTGTCCTCCTAAGCCTTCTACTAAATCCAAGTTAAGAATTCTCTTAGCCGAAGATAATTTGGTGAATCAGAAAGTAGCACTAAAGCAACTCCAGAGTTTGGGCTACAAAGCCGATGTCGTTGCAAATGGAAAAGAAGTTTTGCAACTCTTAGAAAAAATTCCTTACGATTTGATTTTAATGGATTGCCAAATGCCAATTCTCGACGGTTTGGAAACCACAAAAGAAATTCATCGTTGGCAAGAGGATGCTTTTGCATTGGGTCATCGTCCTGTAGTGATTGCGATGACAGCTAATGTGATGAAAGAAGACGAAGAAACTTGTCTAAATGCCGGAATGGACGACTATTTGAGTAAGCCAGTATTTAAAGAAAAATTGGCACAGACTCTAGAATATTGGACAGGTGCGATCGTTTCTCAGCAAGAGGCAGGTGTGTATGAACAGACAGTTTCCACTGACTTAGCAATTAATTGGGAACACTTGCATCAGATATCAGGAAACGATCGAGAATTTGAATTAAATTTATTGCAAATATGCGTTGAAGATATTAAACCCCGTTTAGAGATAATTAAAGCAGCGATCGCAGCTGATGACTTTGGGCAAATAGCACGAGAAACTCATCATCTTAAAGGTGCTAGTGTCAACATTGGAGCCACAGCTATGTACTTAGCAACTGACAAACTAGAACAACTAGCTAGCGATCGAGACTTTAAAGGTACTACTAATTTAATTTTAGAATTAGAAGAATTTGTCAACTGCATTCAATATTTTTTAATTAAAAACAAAGTCGTGAAGGAGGCAGAAGGCAGGAGGCAGGGAACAGGTGGTCACTAAGCGACTTACCTTGACTCTGCCACTATGCCCAAGCGATCGATAATCTTGTACTTTGATTTGTAATCTGAAATACTCATACATACTTCAAAAATACAACACGAAAGCGATCGCACCTGCGAAATGTGGGTTTAAAGGCGTTCCCTACCAACACGCACCCAACGGTAGCCGTAGCCTTCAAGTTGTATGCCGCTTTCTGGATGTTCGATCGGCTCATAGGGTTTATCTCCAAGCAAATCAATCCAATGGGATTCGCGATCGCCGCTAAACTTGAGAGTTACTGTACAACCATCTTTTGCCAGATTATGAAGGGCTACAACCGTTCCATCGCGCCACTGATAATGTAGAGCTAACACTCCTGAGTTATCTGTCTCAATCAGTTCCCAACTTCCCCAACCGAACTCTGGACATTCTTTAAGCATCCGAATTGCTCGTTCCATCCAGTTTAAAAGTGAGTTGGAATCTCTTCTTTGAGCAATGACATTCAGGTGTGGGTAGCCATATTCCCCTTCTTTGATGACGGGGAGAATAAGTCGATCGCTAGGAGCGGTCGAGAACCCTCCATTAGACTCGGCTGACCATTGCATTGGGGTGCGGCTGGCATCGCGTTGTTTCAACGATAAGTCGTCTCCCATACCAATTTCTTCGCCCGCCCTCAGGACTGGTGTTCCTGGCATAGTAAACATCAGGCTGTAAGCCAAACGAATCCGACGCTCGTCTCCTTGAACCAAAGGTGGAAAGCGACGCCGAATACCGCGATCGTAAATCCACACCTGCTCTTTATTCTGATGAAATTTGGTCAATATTTCTTCTTGTTCTGATTTAGAGAGCTTGTCTAACGACAATTCATCATGATTGCGGATAAAGTGCGCCCACTGACAAATGTCTGGAATCTCTGGCGGTGCTTTCAATCCTTCTATAAGAGGAGCCGCTGCTTCGCGAGCCAAGGCAAGCATGAGATACTGATTAACGATAAAGCTAAACAACATCTGCAACTTATCGCCATCGTCGAAATATTTCGGTACATCCTCCATTGAGACATTTGCTTCTGCCAGAACGATCGCATCTCCTCGTCGCCAGGAAAGAAAGTTCCGCATCTGTTGCAGATAACGGTAAGGGTCTTTAATATCTGCCTGTTTTTCAATACCCTTTAGCTCAATTAAAAACGGAGCCGCGTCAACTCTAAAGCCAGAAATCCCCAGTTGCAGCCAAAATCCCATGATTTTGTCGAATTCTTCGCGGACTTGAGGATTACCAATATTCAAATCTGCTTGATACTCAAAGAAGCGGTGAAAGTAATAGGCTCCAGCTTCCTCATTATATGTCCAAGTACTCTGTTGATAGCCAGGGAAAATAATTCCTGACTCAGCATCAGCCGGTTTTTCCTCTGACCATACATAATAATTCCGGTATTTAGAATGCGGATCTTTGCAAGCAGCTTGAAACCAAGGATGGTCAGTCGAGGTGTGATTAATTACTAAGTCAACAATAACGCGCATACCGCGATCGTTTGCCTGACGGAGAAATTCTACAAAGTCTCCTAATGTTCCCAAACGCGGATCTACACTGTAATAATCCGTAACATCATAGCCGTTATCTCGATTTGGTGTGGGATAACCCTCTTCTGTCACTCTCCGGAATAAGCAAATAGTAAAAAAGCGAAATCAT
>NZ_JAVRCK010000134.1:0-16672 GCF_034530815.1 Nostoc sp. DedSLP03 | reverse complement strand
TAAAGACTTACCTGCACTACCTCCTGCTGTTTTTTAATTTGTCGAACTCACGTCAACTTATGACAAACGGCAGTTGGGCGGATAGACTCAAATCGATACATTCATCACGCTTTTAGATGCAACAATGGCGATCGCCAATAAGGCAGGCGATCGCTTTTTATTGGGCATTGGGCATTGGGCATTGGGTATTGGGGACTGGGGACTAGCAATTGCACCAAAAACGCTGTATCCTGCCTTGAAACAGGCCTTTCAAGGTAATGGTAATGCTAAAGCCGGGGAAGAATCGCACCAGCTGGCAACCAGCTTGGAATCACGGTAAAACTCAATCGATCCGCGTACCGATTGCACTTGCAGAACAAATTTTAGAATACGCTTATGCCGTTGACTCTGGTCACGTCATGGATCAACAGCTGATTTTACGGGCTATTGACTCTTTTGTAGAATCTAGAATTGCAGAATTTCACCCAAATCAGCACAGCCGGGCTGGGTCTACCACTAGTCGGCGCTGGGATGAATTACGACGTTTCAGGAGTGCGATCGCAAACCACGCCAGGAGCGAATTAACTCTTCAATCTCCTGGGGTGACTGCCCGTCGCTAATCGCAATTTCCACATCTGCTTTTTTGGATCTTGCTCTGGCACTATCGACGCTACCCAGGTAACGCCGGTTTTTCTTCCGTCCCTGCATCCAACAGTACCGAAAATACCAATACTTATTACCAGATCGTTCTACCCAGTACTTCTCTACCCAGTGGGTATCGTGTTGGGGCGCAACTTTTTGGGTAATGTGTGATACCTGCGCCCCAACACATGATTCTACGGTTGTGTCAGATGTAACTTGCGCCCCAACACGTAGCTCCCACTCGCCCCAGGCTTGCTCGTAATCATCCAGGGTTAAATAGTCGTCTGGGTCTGGTGGCTCCTCGCTGTCATCAAAGAAAATTGTCAGTTGTCCATTGTCACTTACCTTATGAGGGACTTCCCCAAAGTGGGCAGGATTCCATCTGGTTTCTGGTTGGAGATGTTGGGGCGCAGTTTCTTCATCCCAGTAAGGATCGGAAGTGGGAATGGGGACTGGGGACTTAGTAAAAGCTTCTAAATCAAAAAGTGTGGGTTGGTTCATAATCAAACTGGTTATTACGATCGCTGCTTCCACAGGAAGCAGTTTTTTTATGCAATTATTCCCTAGTAATCCCTTGGGAGGTTGCTAGAGAACCAAGATTTTAAAGCAAGCAAAAATTCAGATAAACCAAAGTTTTCATCTCGCCAGTAACAGTTACGCAAACAGTCAACTAGCCATCCTTGAGGATTCTTGATTACTTGATTTCCACCTGCGATCGCTAAATCTTTTGGTGGCTTTTTGGTTTTTTTAGTTCAGTGGTTGGCGTTTGAGTTTGATGTTGGTGGCTTTCTCTTGTATCCGAGCGATTAACTGAGGATTTTGTTGAAACAATTTTGGTAAATCACTCAAGACGTATGCTGTCAGCACGATCGCTTGGTCAAGTTCCAATTCTGGGTCAATCGTGCCGATATAGTCGATAACTTTCTCTAACTCATAGAGAGCAAGGCTTCTAGCTCGAACTACTTTTGATGTGATTTTTGATTTGGTCATTGGTCATTGGCTGTTTGTCATTTGTTATTTGTCATTTGTCATTTATCGAGAGATACACAACACCGGCTCCGTCGCATTCAGTACAAGGTTCTGTGTATTCATTACCGTCCCCGTCGTCCTCAGCAACTTCACCGCCGCCGCCACAGGCATGACATTCCATTTCTTCAAGTGTCAGCCCCACTTCGTAACCTTCGACTTGTCCGCTTTTGAATACTTGAGTCTTTTTCTTTGGTTTTTCCATTCGTCATTCGTCATTCTTTATTAATTCGTGGCGATCGCACCCCTCCACCCACACCGCGATCGCAGCAAAACAAAACCGCCCATACCTTAAAGGCAGGACGGTTTAATCTTCGGTTTTTGATACTGTTTCTGTTTTGTCTATAAAACCCTGGATTTTTTGTTCTACTAGGTCACAGGATTTGATAAAATCAGTTTCGTTATCTTCAGCCTCATTAAGTCTTGTTTTCAGCCGTTGCTTGTGTGCACGTACATAAGATAAATGTGCATCCCTGATCATGCGAACGGCTTCTAACACTTTTCCAGGATCGAAATCTCCTCCTGCGATAAGGGATTCGATTCTACTAAATAAATTTTTTCCTGAGCTATAGCTGCTATCAAGTCCGCCCTGCTCATACCCATCTCCTTGGCCTTGCTGTTGAATTTCAGCCAGTCGCTCTCGCTGATAAACAGGCTGACGTTCTTCGCGTCCTCCGCTAGTTTCTTTGGTCTTGCCATCTCCGATTAAGTTACTCACGTCAACCCCCATTTTACATATAGAAAATCAATTTCTCATATAGAAAACTTGACAAGACGTTTTTTATATGATTAACATAACATTAGTTTTTCACATATAAAACTATTTTTTTAGCTCCCCCCTCACCCTTGCTTAATGCCTGTGAGGGCATATTCAGGAGCAAGCACCCGCGCCTAGACCTTGCGCGGAAACACCCTCAAGTCAACAGTCAATCGGTAAACATAATGGGCAGAATCAAAATTCGTATAACAGGAGGCCCCAGAGACGTAGAAGCCTTTAGCAAATTCCTGCACAAAGTTGAGCAAAGCATTACTGCACTGTCACTCGTAAGTGAAAGTGGAAATTATGCCAATCGCGACAGCACAGATGTCAGCCGTTACATAGAGGTTGAGTTCGACTCAGAGGTAATGGAGGACTAATCCCAATCACATAACAGTTACATAACGCTGTTTACTCAGCGGTGATATTTTGATGTCTGCACACTTAACCCTTGAAACCAGATGACAACCACAGTTAAAGACTTAATTGAAAGCTTAGAAGCCTTTGATGATCAAACGGAGGTAATCATAACGGCTGCTGCCGACGATCAGGAGTTTGTAATCGTTAATTTACAGTCTGAAGGAAACACAACCCTGAACATCATCATCGCCTCAAGGCCAGAAGAGGAGAGCTAATTAAAAAGGCGATCGCCTACCATCCCTGATTTTGGATAGCGATCGCCGACTCACGATTTATTTGCATTGAGGAGATTTTACCAATGAGTAAGCCATTAGGCTACTACACCAATTACACCCCAGGCGATGATTCACTACTTGCGACATTGCAGGATAAGTATGGTGCAGCATTTGAGAAAATCAGCAAGCGAGAAAAGCTGGTTATCCTCACCGCCCTGGCGTCACACGTCGGCTGTCAACTAGAAGGTGATTGTCGAGAGGAAATATTCACCGTTGCCAAGCAGATGATCGAACAGCTGACCATCGCAGACCAAACAGGAATCATGGAAGCGATTATCGTCCAAATCCGCTGGGGTCAAAACTTTGTCGTTGAGAAACAGGAGTCGCCTATGCAGCAATAAACCCCACTACGACACTCTGAAAATATAAGGTTCCGCCAGCACAGGCTGGAGGGTTTGCGCTGGTGTTTTTTACACAATTAGGAATTCTCAATTATGAGTTATCGCGAGGGATTAAGACCTTGGGCAGTTTTTCAACGTCTGCCTGAAGGTCAAAGTAACTGTGTTGCTAGATTTCGTACTCAATCTGATGCTGATGCTTTTGCTAGCATTTTCCGTCGGGGCGGGGGAGTGTTTGAGGTAGTTTTCGACCTTCCCCAAGCACAGGAGTTGACTAAGAATAGGTGAAAATTTTTGCGATTGCGCTTCTTGTGAAGTGCGATCGCAGCTAAAAAAATCGATTCAACAAGTAAAAAATATCACATAGTTATGCAAGTTAAAAGCATTAGTTACCACCGAGTGATTAACCTGGGAAACTACGAAAGTAAACGCCTAGAACTGTTTGCAGAAGTTCAAGAAGGTGAAGATCCAGAAGCGGCAATTTCATCCCTAGCAGAACTTGTAGAACGAAAAGCTAGAGAGAGTTTCGAGCTAATTTTTGATATTAAGGAACTGAAAAGGGAAAGGAGAGAACTTAGCCAAGAAGTAGATCGACTCAAAGCTGAAAAAGACAAATTAACGGGTGTGGAGGCTGACCCAGATGATATCCCTTTTGACCAAATGTCTCAAGCTCAACTTGATGAAGTCAACAAGAATTTTTAATCATGACCAAACATGACACTTGGGTAAAACTCAAACCCGGCAATCCTTATGAGCCAATCTTAGATTTCTTTGCAAACGGCATGATACCCATGCGCGACCCTTTCCCGATGGAGCGAACCGTTGACCAAAATGGTGAAGAGGTGGCGCTGTGGATTATCGACGTAGAGCGCCTTAGTAGCATTCAATTTCAGTCCCTAGCCCAAATTATTGCCATCTATTGCAAAACTGATGCAGTCACAGTCGCACTTGAGGCAGAGCTAAAAGGTGGCTTTTCCATGAGTCACGAGTGGGTTGCTTCTATGCAATGTTGGGTTGAAGGGTTCGCCCGTAGCAAAGAACTTGCTGATTTTTTTGAAACTGCACCAGAGTCAGGAACGCCTGAAGGCGCTAGAGCTTTTGTTGAGTTTTGCAATACCCAATATGAGCGATGGATTGATGGCAACCAGGAACCACGGCAAATCAACTCCATTGAGGACATCGACCCAAGGCTGAGAACGCCGGAACTGGAACAAATTTTCAATACGATACCAATTGAGTTTGCGATCGCGAATGGTGGCTTTTCAGTTTTTGATGTAATCACGGGTCAAGCATTCACCCATGCTCTTAACATTATTGACCCAGAAAACTCATATTCATTAGTTGGTGATGATGACGAATTTAATGATGATGAATTTGATGATGATGAAATTTATGAGTGATGAAAACTTGATAACTAAACCATTAAATAATGACTTTGTGACTTTAACAAAAGAGTTATATGTACTAAACAGTTTAGCTATGGGAGTAGCTATACAAATTCTTGCCAAAGTAACTGGGGAAACCATAGAGGATTGGAAAGAATATGTAGGAGCAAAAGCTGGCGAACAATACCGTGAATTAATTATCTGCTGAAAAAATTCAAGAAATAGTTGAGTCTCTGGATAACGAAATAACCGCCTGATGAATCGCAGTTGTGATCGCGCTAAAAAAAGCGCGGGCTACTTGAGTCGGTAGCCGAAACGTGAGTTAATCTCACGTCGCGGACGGACTCCAAATCCGACGTACAGCACATACACACAGCAACTTAGGGCTTTTCAGCAGAAACAAGCTATTTTTGGCTTTTTGTTTTTCACAAGCTCGGCTGCTGTGAGTGCGCTGTTCCCTCCCTATGTCGCCGCAGTTCGCGCTGCGGCATTGCCTTGAGAGTAAATTAGGCTGTTGTGGCCTTCGGGTGATTCGAAGGCATGGCATCAGGGAACAAGACGAAACCACCCAGAGGAGAACTGAATGATTAGAATTTTGGGACTTGATGTTAGCAAGTCCTCAGTTTCTGCTTGTCTGCTTTTAGAAAAGCCCTCAGATCCACGTCAATTCTACTACGAGTGTCCATTTTTCAAGTTGAGCGCTGATGCAAAAGGTATTCAAGATTTACTCGCGCTCAACGCGGACATTGCACTACTAGAACCAACTGGCAGTAACTACAGCAAGCTTTGGGGAACTCACTTGGCGCGAAGCGGGGTAGAAGTGCGATTGGTTGGCCATAAGGAATTGCGAAATTATCGAGCCAATCACTTGGCACTACCTGATAAAGATGACGATGCCGACGCCCTAGCGCTGGCTTGCTATTACTTCGACTACCAACAAGACCCGCGTCGATTTGTCCAAATTCGCGATCGCGAAATAGTCAGAATTCGGGAATTAGTACTAAGACTTGCTCACCTTAACCGCGTTCAGTCACCGATTATGAATCGGGCACGTCAGGATTTGGCGTGGCAGTTCCCAGAAGTTGCACTAGTAAAGTCCCTGCGGAGTGAATCAGGTCTTGCGCCAATGCTTTGGGGCTGGCTTGCTGGAATTCGCAAAAGTACGCGCTATGACCGGCTTTACTCCCAAACTGTCGGCTTGGGAATCACTGACACTGTTCGAGAACACGCAAAACGGATCTGTGACCTCCAAAGTGAGGAACACGTCATTGAGGCAGAGTTGCGCCAATTGCTTGCTGATTCTAGATTTGAGCATTACCGGGCAGTCTTCAAAAAGTTTGGATTTGGCGATCGCCTAACTGCGATCGTTCTCTCCCAGATTTATCCCATTGAGGGATTCCTCAATGCAGAGGGGAAACCAGAGGTGAGAATACGCCAGGGGCGAAATTCTAAAAAGCCTACTAAACGCCACCTTTCACTGAGAAGATTTCAAAAAGCATTAGGCGCTGCTCCATCCCTTGAAGCTTCCGGCGATAGCCGTAAAAGCAAAGTGGTAGGCGGGTCAGACTTGTGTCGTAAATCCTTGTGGCAGTGGGTTTTTACTCGCATTGAGCCGAAGCGATCGCGACTCAAAAATGATATTGGTAAAACTTTGGGTGAACAGTTAGATATCGAAAAGGCTGCGGGTCGTTCTGTGAAGCTTGTCAGAAATCGCATTGCAGCCAAAGGAGCGCGGTTACTGTTTAGAGAATTAATTAAAAGCTTGAAGTGACAAAAACGGAATTATGCCTAATCGGTACTATTACAAATTAGAAGGACAAACCCCGATTCCTGTTGAGTCCTTCATGGAGTGGTCTTTGTGGATAATGTCAGCTAGCACCACGGTTATGATCAATGAACTTAAAGACTCTATAATTTCAACTAAATTTGTGGGCATAGACTTAAACCCTGGCAGCAGCAACTCACTTTTTCAACCTATGATATTTGAAACATTGGTCATGGGTGGGGTAATGGATGGAAAAAGGAACTTTTACCCCACTTGGGATGAAGCAATACAGGGGCATCTGAAAATATGCACTCAAGTTTTTAAGCTTTCAAATGACTAGAGTGAAAAACAAATAGTCTAATTCCGAGCCTCAGCCAAAATAGTAGTGATTGTTACACACGATCGCAAAAAACGCGGATAACATGAGAAAAATCTCACCCAATAAACAAGGTGAGCCAAGGCTGTTTATCTTTATGTCCCGTTAGCAGCTGTCTTCCAGGCTATGAGTTATTAAGCAATTATCTCGCAGTGGATAGAACTTAATTACATTTTGTCTAAAGTACTAGGCAAAAATTATCCCCAAGGGTGATAATTAGCTTGACAAAGATCAGCTATTGTGCATTATTAGCTAAAAGCAAAGGAGTTTGCAATGCATCGACAAATGTGCTGGTTATCTAAGTCTGGTGGCGATGGAGAGAAAATTTTGTATTTGCAGACAGAACCCAATCAACCTTGGCGTCCTTACACAGCTTTTGGACATTTTGCAGTCCCAGATTATCAAATACCAGGTGGCTCTAAAGGTTGGGCAACTTATCAAAAACTTTTGAAAGCAGGTTGGACACTAGTACCTAGCGCACGGGCAAATGAGTTTGGCAGCAGTAGCTACGCAGAGTCAACAATCCAAAATCAATAGTCATTTGTCATTTGTCATTTGTCATTTGTCATTAGTTATTTTTTGTGTCCTGGCGTCTTCCTCACAAACCTCTGGGGGAACCTTCGCCGCGAGGATCGGCGGCTCCTTCTAAAATTCCATCAGATGTAATAGCGATCGCGTTACCATTACCCCAAGGAGTAGTTTCTTTAATTTTGTGCCCCCGACGGCGTAAGTCTTGCAAAGTCAAAGCATCCAAGCCCCAGGATTCAACGCGCAACTCATCTGGCAGCCATTGATGATGTATGCGTGGAACAGAAATAGCCGCACCAACATCCATGTTGTATTCCAGCACATTCAGGATTACTTGCAAAACCTGGGTGATGATGGTGCTACCACCAGGCGCACCCGCCGCCATCCGAAAATGACCATTTTCTGTGACAATTGTGGGAGTCATACTGGATAGAGGAGTTTTGCGGGGTGCAATGCTGTTGGCATCATTACCAACTAAACCAAAAGCATTAGGTACTCCTGGCGCAGCAGCAAAATCATCCATCTCATTGTTGAGAATAATTCCAGTTCCCGGTGTCACCACACCAGCACCAAAACTGAGATTAATCGTGAAAGTCAGACTGACGGCGTTGTGTTGTTCATCCACAACATTCAGATGAGTGGTTTGGAGAGATTCGTGCGGAAGACAAGTGGATGAAGGAAGACGCAGACATTTTGAATTTAAATCTCCTGGCTTGACTTCGGTGGAGGGTCGAGCCATTTGCATATTAATTTCTTGACGGCGTTTTTTGGCGTAAGCTGGACTGAGCAGTTCTTGTACAGGGACTTTGACAAAATCAGGATCGCCTAAATATTTTGAGCGATCGCTATAAGCAATCTTCATTGCTTCTACCATTAAATGTATCGCGTCTGGATGATGCCATCCTAAAGATTTTAAATCGGTGTCACCGATAATATTTAAAATCTGCAATAGGTGAACGCCTCCTGATGATGGTGGTGGCATTGAGCAAACTTTAGCTTTGCGGAAGTTGCCACAAACAGGAGTGCGCCAGATTGGTTTGTAGGCTTTTAGGTCTTCCAGAGAAATTAAACCACCATTTTTTACCATATCAGAAGCGATCGCCCGAGCAATACTTCCGGTGTAAAAACTTTGGGGATTTTCGGCAATTGCTGTTAAAGTGCGTGCCAAATCGCGCTGCACAAGTTTTTCCCTTGGTTGATAAAATTCACCATTGCGAGTGAAAATTTCTCGCGCTGCGGGATTGTTGAGAATTGCTTCCTGGCGCTGGTTGAGCCTTTCGGTTAGCACATTGCCAAGAATAAAGCCATCTTTAGCGAGTGCGATCGCAGGTTTCATTACCTCTTGCCAAGAAAGCTTACCATAGCGACGATGCACCTCATAAAGTCCTGCTACCGTTCCTGGTGTGGCAACTGCCAAATAACCATTAATACTTGCATTTGGACGGACTTTTCCTGCTGCATCTAGATACATATTTCTTGTAGCTTTCAGTGGTGCGCGTTCGCGGAAATCTAGCGCTTTCATCTCGCCAGTTTTCTCAGAGTGCATCAGCAAAAATCCGCCACCGCCGATTCCGGCTGAAAAAGGCTCAACTACAGAAAGAGCGAAGGTTGTAGCTACAACCGCATCCACTGCATTACCCCCTTTGCGTAACATCAAAATTCCCGCTTCACTTGCTAGGGGATGAGCTGAAACCACCATCCCCTTCTTGCTGCGTAGGGGTAAAGTTAAGGCAGCTGATGCTACTTGGCTGTAAAGCAAGACGGTGAAAGAAAAGATTACGCTCGCGACTCGCTTGGGTTTAGCAACAGCAAGCTTTTTTATACCATTTCTCATAAAATTTTATACATATTTAGCATCTCGGTGTACTTAATTTATCAGATTTTGATTACCATTGTTTGCCTAGCTTGCCGCCGTAGGCATCGCTTTCCTATCCCTGCTTGAACGATTATAAATATGAAGCGTATGCAAAGATTTTTTGAAAAGATAGACATCTAAGTAAATATTCGATATTTAGTTATTGTTGGGTTATTTTTGATGTTTCCTATTTTCCAGATAAAAATTCCAGGGCGAGGTCTACGGCAGCAAGCTACGCCGACAACGAATACATAAAGATTTCCTATTTTATGCTGTCTCAAGTGTTCCCTACCTATTTTGAAACTAGTAAGACTTATGCATTGACAAACCAACTAAATTTTGTACAGTGCTTAAGACTTAGATAGTCCTCAACACTGGGATAAGTAATGTTTGCAGTGAATTAAAGAGAAAATCTTTAATGAACAATTTGCGGCTCTATCTAAAGACTGAATAAAGTATGCCGAAAGCTTCAACTTTTGGCAGATTATTTGTGCCATCAAACAGCACTAACTCGATTATTGACAATTAAAGTTACTCCAAAAATCGATTCAGGTAGGAAAAACTTATGGCAACTATCATTGGAACCAGCGGTAACGACACCCTACAGGGCACTTTAGATTACTACGATAACTACGACACCCTAACTGGTGGCGGTGGCAACGATATATTTTTTTACGGCGGCTCAAACTACATTAATACAATCGCCGATTTCGGTGGAGTAGGTAAAGGAACAAACCCCACAGCAGCAGTCATTGCTGAAGTGGATACCTTAAATTTCCAGAACAATAGTGGCTTCACTGCCCAAAACTTGCTCCTCACCCAGAATGGCAACAACTTGGAAATCAACTTTCAAGGGTTTGGTTTTTACAAATTCATCCTAGAAAACTTTGCCCTGCAAAACTTGGATAACCTCAGCAAATCTACTGGAGCCACTGTAGATTTGGGCAATATTCTGTTTTATGGGCAAACTACCATCGCTGACAGCTTTGATGTCTTCGATGCCAACTCCACCCAAAGCACTGTCTTTAAAAAAAATACAGTCACCTTCCTAAACGACCTAGACAACAATGTTAGTGGATTTGACAATTCAAATGATGTCATCAATGGTCAAGCAGGTGATGACATTATTGAAGGCTTAAGTGGCAATGACCTTTTAAGAGGTGGTGGGGGCAATAATACCCTTAACGGTGGTGTTGGTGATGATACTTTATATGCTGACTCCCCCTCAAGCAATAATCGGCTTTTTGGTGGCGATGGCAATGATTTTTTAAATATCTCTGGCAGCTACGAATACAACGCCTACTTACCAGACTACGACGATCGCTCTTTAGGCAACAATACCCTCAACGGTGGTGCTGGTGATGATACTTTAAATGCTAGCGGTTCACTTGGCGATAACCTGCTTTTTGGAGGCGATGGCAATGATTCTCTCTCCATCTCTGGAAGTGTAGGCAGTGAGGAGTACACAGCGTCTAACTCTGTTTCCAAGGGCGATAACACCCTCAACGGTGGTGCTGGTGATGATACCTTGAGTGCTAGCGGTTCATCAGGCGATAACCTGCTTTTTGGAGGCGATGGCAATGATTTCCTCTCCATCTCTGGCTATGTTTACCAATATTTTGACTCCTACTTCGACTCTCGCTCATCTGGTAAGAACCTGCTTTCTGGAGGCGATGGCAATGATACTCTAACAGCCTCTGGTGCCACTGGTAATAACACCCTCAACGGTGGTAATGGCGATGATAGCCTTACAGGCGGTGGTGGTAAGGATAGCCTCACAGGCGGCGGTGGGAAGGACAAATTTGTTTACAATGGCTTAAGCAACGCAACTGATACTTACAGATACATCGACATAATTAATACTGGCACTACTACAATCGCTGATTTTACTGGAGTAGGTAAAGGAACAAACCCCACAGCAGCAGTCATTGCCGAAGTGGATACTTTGATATTCCAGAACAATAGTGGCTTCACTGCCAAAAATTTGCTTCTCACCCAGAATGGCACAAGTTTAGAAATCAGCTTTCAAGGATATGGTGATACCAGATTCATCCTGGAAAACTTTGCCCTAGAAAACTTGGATAACCTAAGCTTATCTACTGGAGCCACTGTAGATTTGGGCAATATTCTGTTTTATGGGCAAACTACCATCGCTGACAGCTTTGATGTCTTCGATGCCAACTCCACCCAAAGCACTGTCTTTAAAAAAAATACAGTCACCTTCCTAAACGACCTAGACAACAATGTTAGTGGATTTGACAATTCAAATGATGTCATCAATGGTCAAGCAGGTGATGACATTATTGAAGGCTTAAGTGGCAATGACATTTTGAGGGGTGGCGATGGCAATAATACTCTCAATGGGGGCGATGGCAATGATACTCTCGATGGTGGCGATGGCAATAATATCGTCAATGGTGGCAATGGCGATGATTCCTTAAATTTCGGCTCCCTATCTACGTTAGTAACTCAAACAGTAGACGGGGGAACAGGTAACGACAGCTTGTCTTTGAGTTATAGCAGTGCTACCACCGGAATTACTTCGACTTTCAATCCGACTAATAACATTACAGTAATTTCGACGACGGCGGACACAACAGTGTTTAGTTACAAGAATATCGAACAATTAAATATCACAGGTACAAACTACGATGATTATCTTCTGGGAAGCAATGGTAATGATACGCTCCGCTCAGGCAATGGTAACGATACAATAAATGGCGGCGCTGGTGGAGATTTCTTGGATATTAGTCTTTCTACAGGGGATCATCTCCTCAATGGAGGCAATGGCAATGATTCTTTACGGGCTTGGAGTTACATTTACGACGAATTCGGAAATGTTGTTGAGGGTAGCATATCGGGCGATAACACCCTCAACGGTGGTATTGGTAACGATACATTGAATGTTTACGGTTCAACAGACGATAATCTATTAGATGGGGGTGATGGTAACGATTTTCTCTCTGCCTTCTCTGGCTATTTCTCCTTAGGTAATAACACCCTCAACGGTGGTGTTGGTGACGATACATTAAATGTTTTCGGTTCAGGTGCCCACATATTAGATGGGGGCGATGGTAATGATTCCCTGATAGCCTCTTATGAGACTGGTAATAATCTATTAAATGGGGGCAATGGTAATGATTTTCTCTTTGCCGATGCCTCAGGTCATAACACCCTCAACGGTGGTGTTGGTGACGATACATTGAATGTTAACGGTTCAAGGGCCAACATATTAGATGGGGGTGATGGTAATGATTCCCTGATAGCCTCTGATGCCACTGCTAATAACACCCTCAAAGGTGGCAATGGTAATGATACCCTCATCGGTGGCAAGGGTAATGATTGGCTCTATGGAGAAGGTGGTACTGATACTTTTGTTTTCAATAGTTTCAATGAAGGTCTCGATCTGATACGTGACTTCGGTGCAATTAATGAACTAATTCAGGTGTCGGCTGCTGGTTTTGGTGGCGGTTTATCAGCAGGTGTACTTCAAGCAAGTCAGTTGACACTGGGAGAATCTGCAACTACTAGTAGCCAGCGATTTATTTATAACTCCACTACAGGTGCATTGTTCTTTGATCGAGATGGTAGTGCAGGCGCATTTACTCAGGTACAATTTGCCGGATTATCTCCTGGGTTGTCATTAACCAACAATAATTTTGTGGTTGTTTAATTGTTATCCTCAATGTAATTGAATAAAGTATGCCGAAAGCTTTTACTTTTGGCAGATTATTTGTGCAATCAAACAGTACTAACTCGATTATCGACAATTAAAGTTACTCCAAAAATCGATTCAGGTAGGAAAAACTGGCGTTGCAGAGAAAGCGGGATGATTTTGCTAATTTTGTGGGATGGGCCGAAAAGCCCGTCCCTTGTATTTCAGGGCGGGCGAGACGCCACCAATCATTAACTTAATCGTATTGAACAACTACGATTTTGCCGAAATCCTGAAGCTTATTTGGCTACTCTTGAGCAACTATTTCTCTAGCAAACTTTGCGGTTCTAGATTTTTTCCTTTTGAGGTTTTGATAGTGCTTGTAGTTCTTCCCAACTATAGTGACTAGGTAGTTCAACGGGTTTATGATCTGCTCCTAATCCTAAGCCTACTGTTGGTTGGAGTTCTTCAATGAATTGCTCGGTGTATCCTACCAGTTCATTGGCTGCAACTCCAAGTGCGATCGCACCTGCAACGCCACCAATTGCAGCACCAACCTTACCACCAATTGAGCGGCCTAGTGCGGCTCCTGTAATTCCGCCCCCGGCTGCTCCCAATCCTGTTGCAATCGGATGAGTGTTTGGGGGCGTTTGATTTTCATTTTCTTGGTTAGAAGTAGAGTGTTCTTGGTTCATAATTTGTTTCTCCTTGAAACTATAATCAGCATGAAACTACTTCTGGCTCAGGTGTGCCAGAAGCCACAGAGCAAAACGTTGTAATCCAACCAACAGGGCAGTGATGCCCACAGCTAGACCAAATAAAACTAGGTTATTGTCATTACCAGCTTTTAAAGCAAAGCTTAAGGATGTAGAAACGGCTGGAGGATGCATCACATCTAACAGGATCATCAGTACGATGGTGACGAGCATTGCAGTTCCCCCAGATAGATAACCCGAACCTAACAGCACATAAGTTATAAAACCGATTCCAGCTGCCATCATTTGGGAAATGGCTAGAGTTCGCATTGTATTTGTACCGTGCTGGGGATCGAGATAAATGAGAAAGGCACTAGAAGCTAGGGACGCAAACAATAAACGCTGGCGGGTTAGTACCTCTACTAGTGCAAACACAGACAATATAACTAATGTCGGCGCAGTGGCTAATGCCAACTCACCTTTCCAATCCAGGTGGCGGCGGAGCGATCGATTTGCACCTTCCAAAGGTTTTAAGCTGGAACGATGGGATTTCATCGTATACTCCTATCTAGTTCCGGCTCCGATGAACGGCGTTGTTCTCCTTGCTGAATCTCTCGCTCTAAGAAATAATTCAGCAAGGTTCGCAGCAAAACGATCGCTCCTAAATTCAAAATATCCTGGCGGGTGGGTGCTACTGCTGTCCGCAAAATATCGCTGGCGACAGTAAATTCCAACCCCAATGCCAGCACTCGACCCAATTGTAGACGAATTCCTTCTGTGGCATCAAAATGTTGTTTGGAGCGAGAGAACAACAATCGCAAATAGGTAGAAAAACCTCGGATTACTGCTGCGCCAATCACAACTGCTGCGGCAATTTCTGTCCCTGCTGCTAAATAACCAACAATGACTTTCAGCCATGTCTCTAGAGGAGTAGTTTCTCTGCCCTGTTCTCCGGCTTCCACATTCAGACTCAAAAGCAGAACTAGCCCTAATATGAGGGCTAGGGGCAATATTAAATTAATTAATGAATCTTGTGATGCCTCTTTTTTCATAGCTTTCTACTTCAATCGTTCAGCTATGCGTTAGGGAAGCGTTGCTGCAAGCAGATCGCCAACGCGCAAAGCATTTGCCATAATCGTGAGCGTGGGGTTAACTCCCGAATTTGAGGGAAAGAAACTACTATCTACAATATAAAGATTATCGACATCATGAGTACGGCAATTGAGATCCAGGACTGAGGTTTTAGGATCTGTGCCAAATCGACAACTACCGCATTGATGAGCAACTGCTTGTTCTGGTATATGAGTGCGGGGATAAATGCTAAATGGCAAGACGTGTTTAGCAGAACCAGGGATTGACTTGAGTACAGATGTCCATCGGTGAATTAAGCGATCGCTTGCTTCAATATTATTCAGTGTATAGTCAACATGAATCTTGTCGCCCACTACCCGAATCCGATTATTTGGGTCTGGTAAATCCTCTGTTTGCAACCACCAGCCAACCGATCGCTCGGCCAGCAAATGACGCTCAAAATGAGGAATCAGCTTGACAAATGGAGCCATCAGTGGCGGTGCTTCTCCGGGAATCATATCAGCTAGGACATTACCTGTATTCTGCACCATGCCCATCGGATAAGGGAAATCCGGCTCTCCCCAGTAAAAATCATTGACAGCGATCGTTTTTTGAAAGTTAGCGTGATTCACCTCTAGATGTATAGAAACTATGGCCGTTTCCAGTTGTTTCATAAAATTCCGCCCCACTTGATCGGAACTATTTGCTAATCCGTTGGGATGTTTGTCATTAGCAGAGCGTAACAGCAAAGCAGCTGAGTTGACAGAACCACAGGCAACAACCACAATATCGCCTGCAAACCAATGTTTTTCTCCTGCAATTTCAGTTTCTATCTTCGTCACTTCTCGCCCCGACTCACTGGTATGCAGCCGCAAGACTTTAGTATTAGTTAAAAGAGTAACATTGGCATATTTTTCACGAGCCGGACGAATGGCGTTAACATCGGCATCAGCTTTTGCGTGTACGAGACAAGGATATCCATCAAAGGTATCGCAGCGAATGCAGGGGCTATTTAGGCGATCGCTTTCATTGAGCTTTAATCCTAGTGGTAAATGAAATGGGTAGTAACCTAGTTCCCGGATGCCATCAGCAAGGGACTGCATATCTGGCTCATGACTCACTGGCGGATAGGGATATGGTTCGCTGCGAGGTGGTTCTGTAGGGTCTTCTCCTTCCTGACCATGCACGTCATATAGCTTTTCTGCTTGGGTGTAGTATGGCTCAAAGTCTTGATACTTCAAAGGCCATTCTGGAGAAATTCCTTCTTTATGAATTACCCTTTCAAAATCTCGCTCCCGGAATCTAATTAAGGCTGCACCGTAGAGTTTGGTATTGCCACCAACCCAATAGCCTGTCTGAGGTTGAAAGGCTTTGCCTTCCTTGTTATACCATTGCTCATGAGTATGGTAACGATGTTTTTGATAGACTTCCTCTGGATTCCAGTTAGCTTTCTCTCTCGGTAAAAAGTCGCCTCTTTCTAGTACTAGAATTTTTTTCCCTGTGGGTGCAAGGCGATGGACTAATGTACCTCCGCCGGCTCCTGTACCGATAATAATGATATCGTAATTTTCTTTGATGCTAGTCATAATTGATAATTGGTAATTTCATATTATTTACGGTTTAATTTCTTTGATCCACAAATTAATTTGGCAATATTTTAAGTTATTTTATAATTTTTTTCAAAATTTCAATACTTTTAAAAATATGTTTTAAAAGTGTCGTATAACACATTAAATTCCGATCTTAACCCCCAAATTTCCTTATAAAGGGGGAATTTAAGAGATTATTCCCCATTTACAAGGGCTACGGTGTATACACAAGTCGAATTACCCCCCTTAATCCCTCCTTATAAAGCTTGTCATTACCAACATCTTTTAAACTGACTGGGTGATAAAATCAGCAGCC
>NZ_JAVRCK010000133.1:0-17083 GCF_034530815.1 Nostoc sp. DedSLP03 | reverse complement strand
GCTGCTGGCGATTCTGCTCCTGTAGCTCTTACCGCTCCTGCTATCAACGGTTAATAGCAGCGATCGCGTCAAATAAAATCAAAGGCGCTCTCCTCAAAAGGGGGGCGCTTTTTAGTGGCGATCGCTAAAGGATTAGTACCTACATTCCGCACCTGAAAGTGCCACAAAAGAAATGATAGGGAATATGTCCGCTAGTTTTTAATAAAAAACCAAAGTAATAAGGTATGGAAAGTCAAAAATCAAGCTGAAGTTGGGAAAAAAATGGATGGTTATAAAAAATACTGCATAAAAAAGTAGAGTTACTGAAAATAGAGTGAGTAACTCAAAAAAGTTGATAAAAGGAAAGCTGGAGTGAAATGACAATCAAACTAATAAATAGTAGCGATCGCCTTGCATTAGGGAAGAATTGTAATATCCATAATCTTTCATCAGAGAGGTTTGAGATTTGTGAAACACCATTAATAATTAATAAATGAATACCTTGGAAACATTGAAACATCCATATTTTTTTCAAACACTACTTCTGGCAAGCCTGTTTCATATTCTCCATGTAGGTGCATTGAACTTGAATCCAAGTGCAATGATGACAACGCTACTCTATATTTTTTTACTGCTGCTAACGCTATTAGAGACCATTTATAAAGTAAATCTTTAAACAACAAGACGACGTAACATAACACGAGTCATAACAGCATATATGGCAGCCTCACTCATTTCAGGAAGACGTTCATAATCTTTACTAAGGCGGTGATATTGGTTAAACCATCCAAATGTTCTTTCTACTACCCAGCGTTTGGGCAAAACCTCAAATTCTTTTTCTGTACGCTGGATGACCTCAACATGAGCTTGAATCATAAGCCATACAGTTAGAGCAAACTGATCACCGTTATAGCCGGAATCAACCCACATTACCTCGACTTTTTCCAAGACTTCTGGATGTTCTTCTAGCAGTTCCATCAAAGCATATGCTGCAAGCACTCTTTCTGGGGCGTTTCCTTCACTAACAACAACTTTGAGTAATAGTCCGAGACTATCGACTATGGTTTGGCGTTTGCGTCCCTTAACTAGCTTACCGCCATCAAAGCCGTACACTTCCCCCTTTTTTCAGTCGTTTTTACTGACTGAGTGTCTGCTGCGATGCCTACGGCGAGCTTTGCTAACGCAGTTGGTTGAACTGACCTACCCATTTGTTGCCGAACCTGGTTACGTAGTGTGTGGTTCAACTCTTGCCAAACTCCTTGTTTTTGCTATTTCCGGTAGTAACTGTAAACCGTTGAGCTGGGAGGAAAGTCTCCTGGAAGCATATCCCATTGACACCCTGTTTTCAAGTGGTAGTAAATGGCGTTGCATAGTTGTCTCATATCAGTTGTGCGCGGATGTCCACCAGACTTAGCTGCTGGAATTAAGGGAGCTAGAATAGCCCATTCTGAGTCACTCAGGTCGGTAGAATAAGCCTTTCGAGTCATTAAACGCTACGTAAATGCACTGCCTCAAAAGTATCTTATCGTTATCAGTTTATTTGATTAGCCACCTTTAGATTTACTTTATAAATAGCCTCTTAGAGTGAAGATTTCACTTAATCCTTTCAAATATAATTGGTCTAATACTCTTCCTAATCTGTCATCGTTTAAATATTCTGGTAATATCCCTTCTCCTAACAGATGTTCACAGGCGTAGCCATCCATATATTTAGGAAACATATATAACGTTCCTGATACAAAACCTAACCCATTTAATATCATTGCTTTAACTGCCTGACCCGCGCTTACCTTTTCTTGCGGGTGCTGTCCCAGTATTTTATTTATTTGGTCTACCAACCCTATTTCATCAATGATTCCTGCTACTATCCCCAGGTGATCTAAATTTTTTACTTCAATATTCAAGGGCGAATTCATTTTTACACTATTTCCCATCAACTATTTTTAGCTTTTCATGATGGAAGCTTATAGAGTGCTAATTTTATTTATTTTTTGACTTCTACCCTGATTCTGGCTATTAACTTTACTTCTCAGCTTTTATTGTCTCAATTTTTACCAATAATCTGAATTTACTTACTGCTTTCTCTGTGTGCCAGTTTTAGGTGCGGAATGTGGGTTAGTAAATTAGGGCAAAAACTCTGTCGGTTGGCACTTTGGATTCAAGTTTAGAGTTAATCACAAAATCTAAAAAGAACATGAAAAATCGCTTAGTCAAATTGCTGGATAAAATTTTGTTACGCAAGCGAGCAGTTATTGAGTCGGTGAATAACTATCTCAAAAATATCTGTCAAATCTAACACTCACGGCATCGTAGCCCTTTTAACTTTTTGGTGAATTTGATGGCAGGATTGGCTGCTTATACATATTTGCCTCAAAAACCTTCTATTGACATTTACCCCAAAGAATTGCCTGCTCTACCTTTTGCCATTTTTTAGTTCATCGAACTCCTAAGAAAACGCAGTTTTCTTTCGCCCTTCCCGTAGGTGCGCTTTCGTTGGAGACTCACGTTCATTTAGATGCAAACTGCTGTAATTACCAGGTTTTTTGTAGTATCAATTCTCAACAAAAAAGAGGTCTTTCTCGACCTCTTACCAATTCCCTAAAATAATATTCTATTTACAGAATTACGACAAGCCAGTATTAGCGCCTTGCTTACCAGTTGCTAGTTCCACCTTGATGATTGTGCCACCTGCTTTTTGAATACGTTGCTGTTCGCGGAACCAGTTTTCATAAGGAACTAGCTTAGTGAAGTAAGTATTTTGCAGTTCGCGTTGGGTCCGAATTCGGGTTTGGCTAGGAACTAGAGCAGTAATTTTAAACAAACGGGACATATTTTGAAAATCTCCTGTATACCTCGTGAAAACTTTTTTATCTCAAAATTTTGAGTGCAAATCTTTTAATCATTCAAAGGCTGGAAATCAAACATCAATACTAGACCACCAACACTCATCACTGATAATTTACCAAGATAAGCAATATAACGTTCTAGCACTCACGGCTGATTTCCAGACCTTAATAAAGCCGCACCTAAATTCTTAAGCGCAAACTAGTTCTTAGCTTAAGCCAGAGGAGATATAGTCTAAGTAAACGCCCATTTCCTTACCAGCATCAGAACCTACCAAGCTGGCGGTTACTTCTTTGATTGCTTGGATAGCTTGTACGGTAGCACCGACGGGAACACCCAAGGAGTTGTAGGTTTCCTTCAAGCCATTGAGCACACGCTCATCTAGGATGGAAGGATCGCCAGCCAACATAGCGTAGGTAGCGTAGCGGAGGTAATAATCCAAATCACGGATGCAAGCAGCATAGCGGCGGGTGGTGTACATGTTGCCGCCGGGACGGGTGATGTCAGAGTATAGCAAAGATTTTGCTACAGCTTCTTTGACGATCGCAGCAGCGTTAGCGCTGATGGTGCTAGCAGCACGTACCCGTAGTTCGCCAGTAGAGAAGTAGCCTTTTAGCTTTTCTAAAGCAGAAGAGTCAAGGTATTTGCCTTGAACGTCTGCGGAGTTAATGACAGCGGTAATTGCGTCTTGAGCCATGTTGTTAATTCCTTATTTCCAACCGTATTGCAATACTTCTGTTTAAGTAGGTAAACAGCTTTACCCTATCCTAGAAGGGCACCAACTAGGTAGTCGAAGTAGCCAGCAGCTTCACTAGCTTCATCACCAGAGAGCAGTGACGCAGAGCCATTCTTCAGTCCGCGGATACCTTCAGCAACACCATCGATAGGAGTTCCCAAGGACTTGTACAGTTCACGGGCACCAATAACACCAATTTCTTCGATGGGGGTGACATCACCAGCAACGATACCGTAGGTAACGAGGCGGAGGTAATAATCTAGGTCACGCAGACAAGTAGCAGTCAATTCTTGACCGTAAGCGTTACCACCAGGAGACACAACATCAGGACGCTTTTGAAACAGTTGATCGCCAGCTTGCTTAACAAGCCGTTCGCGATTTTCTGATAAAACTTGAGCAATCCGCACCCGGCGCTCACCACTTGTAACAAAAGACTTGATCCGATCTAACTCACCAGGGCTGAGGTAGCGAGCTTCTGCATCAGCATTCACGATAGCTTTCGTGACGATACTCATTAATGGATTCCTCCAATACGAATGAAACCAGGATTTGATTAAACTGGTGCGACTTTGAGTTTGGTTTACTGAGTTTGTTTTTTCGTCCTTTTAGACACAACAATTTTACAACTGCTACGGCTAAGAAATTACGAGTTTGCTTGAGTCAACATAAGTACACAAGCTTTCAAACTCAGTTACCTTCCGCAAAACATTTTCCGGCATTCTGTTGAGCATTTATGACTGCTCTTAATACTTTGTAATATTGCTTTTCAGAATTTGCTGTTCTAACTGCAATCTGAGAGCGGTATTACGAAAGGTTAAGAAGGGGACAGAGGATGGGTTACAGGGGATAGGGAACAGTAAATAATCTGTACCCTATTCCCTAATTCCCTAGTCCCTACTCCTTAATCAACCGCGACACTGCCGAGGTAGTTACCTACTGGCAGAGATGGGAAGCGGTTATAAGGCACAACATCTTCACCGAAGTAGCGGTTATATTCTGGACTTTCGACTATTGCTTCTACAACGGCTGACAAACCACTATCGACTAGCAGCTTGTTATATTGCACAATTTCTTCCTGAGTTGCGGGTGTACGCCCCAACAGATGACGGAAGAGGAACTCAATGACCTTGCTATGAGGATAAGGTGATAAGAAGCGCTGGCGATAGATTTGGGAACTAGCTAGTTCACGCACAAACTCCCGCACGGAAATTTCACCATTTTGGAGTTTGCTATCTAGGTCAGTGCGACGGAAATTATTGGGCACTTCACCGCTAAATACATCCAACACTTGACGATAAATGGCATTGATTGCCTGTTGTTTTTCGCTTTGGTTGGTGTTTTCTGTTAGACGGTAAATACGTGCATGTTTACGCACACCCTGTTCCAAGGATTGTCCGCTAGCATCGTTGTAGGAACGACCCAGTTCAGCAAAGGATGGCTGACCATTTGTTTGGGATGCGATATCTGCGATCGCCTGTGCCAAAAGCGGTGTATCGTTACTAACTCCGACACGGGCTTGTACTGGCTTAAAGCTTGGTACAACCACGTCATCGTTTTGCTTGGTCAGCTGGTTGTAAAGCTTCTCTGTATTCGGGAAGTTTGCCGCTGGCAGGGTCGGGAAGCGGCGGTAAGGAACCGTATCTTCACCAAACACCTGGTTATATTCCACACTATCTACCAAAGCACCAATAAAGGCACGAATACCTTGAGTAGCCAAAATTTGGTTATACTTGCGGATTTCTGCTTGGTCTAGTGGCGCACGTCCCAAGAAGTGTTTGGTTCCTAACTCAATCACTTTGGTATTGGGGTAAGGTGTGTAGAACTCTTTCAGGTAGAGGTTAGAGTAACCCAAACCTTCAATAAATTCCTTCACGCTAATTTCGCCATTCCCCAGCTTGCTTTCCCATTTGCTAAATTCGTTTTTGGCGATGTATGGTGCAATATCCCGCTCAAAAATCTGACGATAGGCAGCGCTGATCAAAGTTTTGATTGCAACCTTGTCAGTAGTATTCGCCACAAGCTTGAAGATTTTGGTTTGTTCCCGTTGCTTGCTAACACCTTGGTTAATGCGGAACTGAATATCTGGTTCTGACCGCTTTTCTGTCACTGTACCCAGTGTCACAAAGCTTGGTGTTACCTCCTTCTGGATTTTCGCGGCAATATCATCACGAATGCTACCAACACGTAATTGTCGCCCTGCTACACCACCAGGAGTCAGATACCGTTCGTAAGGAATTGTATCTTCACCAAAGGCTTCGCTGTATTCTACGCTGTTAATAATGGCATCAACCACCGCGTAAAAGCCCTGTTTTGAAGCAATATCAAAGTACTTGTTGATTTCTTGACGACCATAAGTCGGACGACCCAACAAGCGGCGGTGAATATACTCGATCGCTTTACAAACATACAGCGATGACCAGTACAGATTGCGGAATACATCCGACTTAGCCAAAGCACGGATAAATTCCCGTACTGAGATGTCGCCATTTTCCAGTTTGATTTCTAATACCTTCGGGCGCTGACCTTCGTAGACATCGCGACCAAAAACTTGCAGGTAAGCAGCTCTAATTACTGCTTGTGTGGAGCTTTCGGAGTATCTGACACTAGAACTTTTGGGAGCCTTTTTACCTCTAGTACCAGGCAGTTGGTCTAATTTGAACACCTTGGGCCCAAGGGTACCAGGAGCTTCACCCCGCGCTTTGGGATTACTATTTTGGTTATTAATCCCTGCTCCTTGGTGAATCAGGATGCGTTTGGTATCCTTGCTAAAAGGAGCCGGACTGGTACTGGGGTTGCGAGTTTCTTTCGGGAAAATCGCTCCAAACTGAATTTCCAAGGGGTCGTTACCAGAACCGTAGGGATGTTGATCTGGTAGCGGTTGCTCGTAAGCCGCAAATGTGGTGATGAACTGAGGTATCTTGCGGAAAGGCGCACTGTAGTTAAACAGGTCTTGCTGAGGCCCCCAGTTGCGACATTCTTGTGCTTCTTGACCTAGACCCCGCAGGTAGGGTACTGTTTCTTCGCCAAAATAGTCGCCGTATTCAGCAGAATCTACTAAGGCATCTACCAAAGCTGGTAGACCACCATTAGAAATAATCGAGAAGTATTTTTGTACTTCTTCTCGGCTACTTGGGCCCCGTCCCAGAATGTGACGGAAAGCTAGTTCGATGACTCGGCTGTTAATAAAAGGCTGGTAAAACTGTTTTTGGTAAAGGGGAGATTTAGCTAAACGACGGACAAACTCTTTCATCGAGATGTCGCCATTCTTCACCTTGGATTCTAGGTCAGATATGGACAAACTATAAGCACGGCTAATGTCGCGCTCAAAGATTTGTCGATAGGCCGCTTTCACTACCTCATTTTTTTCGCTACTGGATAACCCAGTCTTCATCACAAATTTGGGACGACGTTCTGAGGCATTGAAGTAGATTTGCGGCAATTCTAACCCTTGCTGGTCGCTAGAAGGGCGTTGGCGCAGTTTATTTGAAGGTGTGGCTGCTTTGAATTCTGTTAACAAAACATCCATGTACTGAGACACAATTTCTGTACCCTCAGCATCGTTGCGGAAAAATGAAAGTGCCCCAGCTTTGATTTCTTGTAAAGCTACTAGCGTGGCTTCTCCAGAGCAGGCATTTTCAATGATTTCCCGCAAACCCCTTGTATTCACCGCTATGATGTTGGGGTCGCCAGCGACGATCGCATAAGTAGCGTAGCGCAAGAACCAGGATAAATCCCGCAAGCTCTTGGCCATGTTGCTTGGGCCATATCGAGCAATGTTAATTGGTCTGAAACCTGGAGGTGTCGGGCCGCTGGGGGATGAGTTAAATATTGAGCGTAAATTTTCTAAGAACCCACCACGACTTTCAACGTAGGTTACAGTTCCCAGTTGCATCCCTTGTTGAACATTAGCACCGGCAACAGCACTAACAGGTACTATTTCTACTGCTCTGGGCTTTTCTAAAAAAGCCATTGGGGAACCACCAACAAAAATCCGGTTGGCAGCTCGAGACACAATAATCTCGGCATTGTCCGTCAACGTCTGAGAAATTTCTAGACGTTTTGCACCAGATGCAAAATAACTTGCCAGTTCATTTAGTTCACCACTTCCCAAGAAACGGTCTTGCTGCTCCGCTTGGGTAATTGTGGATACAGTTAGGGTTTGATATAGTTGCGGACGCGCAACCGAGCTTCCACCACTCGCCTTAACACTCATCGGATTTGTAAAACTCCCATCATAAGCGTTTATATGTTAAGTCTGGATTGTTTTGAGGCTTGACACATTGGCGTGTCTATGCTTTATAAGCTTGAGAGTTTTGCCTGCAAAACTGCCAGTAAATTAACCCAGTTAGCTTTTAGATTAAAACGTTTTGCGTTCTCAAGGCGGATTTATTAAGAAGTATGTAGAACCTGTATCTTAATTGTCTCCAGTCTTAAAAGTGTATACTCCAGTTTGTCTGAGATTAAGTCTAAGTTTTGTAACTAAGTAGTCGGTTGGGAACTGTCAGCTGATTTGTTTTTTATTTAAACGCATAACCACTTCGCCTTTTTGCAGGGTAGGGGCACAGAGGGAAAGGCAGAGGCACGCAAAGAATTGGCTATGGATTAATTAAAGGTTGCACTTAGTCACCGGACAGTAGTTATTCGTTGATATTAAGTTATTTTTAATATAAGTAAAATTATGTTAAAACTGACACTATAGGTAAAATAATTCTTAATCTGTGGTAGTTTAATCTGGAAATAGTCAGTATTAAGATTAAGGGTAAATCCTAAGAAGAAAAGTTCCAAATTTAACTAGTGATTCAATGCTACTCTATCTGCGATCGCAATTATTTTCGCTGTCACTTCGGCAAATGCGCTTCTAGAGAAAATATCAACACCGTTGTCAAGTGAGCAAAGACTAGATATCAAATACCAACTCTGGTATACAACAGTGAAGCCCATCATTACGACGATAGAAATAAAATGTATAAACTTATACTTTATATTAATGTTACTTCTTAAAAAGGGATAGTGACTAAATGAAAGCATAACTGTTAGTGGTAGCGATCGCTTTAAATTCACTACAAAAAATGTTAATGCAGTGAAACTGTTACAAGATATTTATAATTTTAAATATTGCCAATGATTTTCATAGAACCAGCATATATCACCAAAATTGGACGTGACCAGTTTGATTGCAGACAAACGTTTGCTTACATTGCTACTGAGGTATGAGGTAGGTACTCAAATGTCCTTGAATAAGTTGCAATGGTTCATAGATAATACCAAATATTGCCAAACCAATCAATGTGATGTTTAATTAAGCTTGTTCTGAAATTTAATATTTGATAATGATAACGCGACGTAAATTTATAGCTTTAATTCCTGGTTTTTTAGTAGCTAGTACTAGCAGCATACTTGTCAGTTTCAATCCCCAAAAATATTTAACTAATCGAAAACGAAGTTTACCCTTTTTCTTAGGATGGTATGACAATATCAATAATATAGATGTACCAATCAAAGCATCTTCTAAAGGAATTGACTTATTAATGCCCTATGTTGAAAAAGAAGGCAAGGCAAAAATCCAGGCATTTTTGGATGCTTCTAAAAAAACACCAATAAAAATTCTGCTTGAGATTCCTCGTCCTTTAATAGAATCAGAAAATATTTCAGGAGTAAAAGACTTTATTCGTACTTATAAAAACCATCCTTCCGTTTATGCTTGGTATCTTTATGATGAACCAGAAATAAAAAAACCTAGACCAATTTCTCCAAATTTGTTAAAAAAGGTATACAAAGCTATTAAGGAAGAAGATAAATCAAAGCCAGTGGCATTAGTTTTTCACAAAATAGAAAAAATTGAACCTTACAGCGATGCAATGGATATATTGATGTGGGATTGTTATCCTTGCAAAGATGGAGTTGTAGAATTCCAATGGGTATCATTTTATCGAAAAGCACTCTACGAAGTCATTTCCCTTGCTGATGTTAAAAACAAAAAATTTTGGAACGTAATACAAGCTTATAGAGGAAATCAGACCGATCTTCGATTACCAACAAAGTTAGAATTTCGCTATATGTTTTATTTATCAGTCCTTACAGGGGCTGATGGGCTGCTATTTTGGATACACTATCTCTCTTCACCTTCCTGGAATGAGTCAGTTTTGTATCCTACTATTAAAGAATTCCGAGATTACATTCCTGCAATCGTTAGAGGAGAAGATTTAAGTAATCCAGTACAAGTAAACAACCCAAATATAGAAGTTAAATTATTTCCTATTCCTAATACTACAAAATATTTAATTATAGCTGTTAATCATACTTCGACTCAAATAAATTTTGTAATAAAACTGACTCAGAGTTTAGCTGGTAAAATACTTACTTTTAATGAAAAAACTATTAATAACCTATTTCCTAATGCAAGTTTCAGCACTCGTTTAAATGCTTATGAAGTAAAGTTGTATCAAGTAAGATAAGTTAATAAGCTTAGTAATTAAATATAAGACATCTAAATTTTTCAAACTTCTTATTCCGTATCTCTTAACTCTGAGAAGTAGGGATGAAGAAGTTTGAGCTATGTGGCATAGTTAAGTTTATCTTATGTTTAATTGCGTTGTTCAACTGAGAGATACAGTATGATAAATATTTTTTATAAAAATTAAGTAGATATGATATTAAACCAATTTTTATAATAATAATAATTAATACCTATAGTTTAAATATAATTAATTAGAAATATTCGATTTATATTTAACTAAAAATTCGCCAGCATTTTGATTAAAATTGCTCTCTTTTTTAAACTTTTTGTATCCCCAAACTTGCATTTGATAAGGAAGAATGCGAAATAGTAAAGACATGACTTTGAGAATATTTAATTTTAGTGAAAGAGTATTGTATTGATATCGTGCTTTAATTTGCTGTCCTAAAGCCGCAGACCTTCTACTTATAACGCCTGTATTTCTATAATAAAGTAAAGGTTCAGATAAATTTGAAATACCAACTCTCAATTTCAATGCTCTTGCCCACAATTCTAAATCACATTCAGAACGAAATTCCATGTTATAAAGCCCTGTTTTAGCAAAAACGCTACTTCTAAACATCACAGATGGATGTATCAACGGATTTTGATAATGAAACAGTGCATGTATCTCCTGATTACATACAGGCATTATCCTAATTGAGCAATTTTCTCTTGGAAATTCATCCTCAAAGACATAAGCCCAAGTACCTAAGATGTCAATATCTAAGTTATTTTCTAAAAAATCTATTTGTTTACTTAATCGCTCTGGATGTGCAATGTCATCAGAGTCCATTCTTGCGTAGTATGTAGATGAAGAGTTTAATATGGAGATATTAAGTGCATGAGCTAAACCCATGTTTTGAGAAATTAAGAGGTGTTTTATATGAGGATAAGTTGCAGTATATTCATTAACAGTTTCCTCCAAAGTTTTTGAAACCAAACCATCCTGAATTAAATGAATTTCCTTTGCTGGTACACTTTGCCATAAAATAGAGTCAATAGCAGCACGAAGATGTGCAATATTGCTACCTTGGTAAAAAGGAATACCCACTGTAATGCTTGGCTGTATGTTGCTAGAAACTGTAGATACTGTATTCGACATGGATGTATTTCACCTCTGTATATTTCAAAAACAAAAATGTGTTTATAAAATTTCTTGCAAGGTTTTTGAAAGATAAGCTTCTGAATGATTTTCTTGGAAGTATCTTATTGCTTCCCAATAGCGGGTTTCATAATCATTTATGTCCATACTAAATACATCATGGATACATTTTGACATTGAGCTTTCGTCATTAAAATCAGTAAAAAAGACAAAACTTAGACCTTTTAAATATGAAAAAGTAGGGATATCATTAATAATTAAAAGCTTTCCATAACTCAAAGCCTCTGTCACCACACCACTTTGAGTTGAAAATGAGTAGGGAATCACAACAAAGTGGCTTAAACCAAGTAGGAAACTTTTAGCACTATTTGAAATGAAGCCAGGAAATCTAATTATTAGTTTTTCGTCGTAGTTTACTTGTATATTCCTCTCACTTCCACCCCGAATAAATCTCGCTTGTTTTGAGTAATCTTTGTTAATTATACTTGCTAAAGATAAAAATCCTTGAGGGTTTTTATCTTTATCTGCTCGACCTAACAATAAAAAACTTTTTTCCTTATCCCAACTATACTTTAGTTGTGCTAAATTGTTTTGTAAAATCTCTTCTGGTAGAGAAAGAAATGATAAGTTTAACTTGTAAAGTTTATCATTATTAACGAAGTCTTTTGCTTTCAAAAACGCTTCATTGCTAGGTAATAATATTTTATCTGCTATATAGCCAAAGACTAAATGATATAAAAATACAATATATGCTTTGAAAGGGTTAATTCTTCCTTTTTCAAATTTAGGTTCATGCATTAAATAAGAAATTTCTAAGTTTTTACTGAAAAATTTACTAATTATTTTTAAAACTAAAGCTAATACTAAATAGTCTAACTGAATTAAAAAGAAAAATACTGATATTCTTTCTTGCTTATTTAGGCTCACTAACTGTTTGATTAATAACCAACTTTCTTGCATCTTGACGGAATATAAGTATTTTACAGAATAACTAGCTAGATCGGAACCAGTAGTTAGTGCCATTGCTTTGTAAAAAGATTCTGAGCAATGATGCACTCTGGGATTTTTTGGTCTAAAAAGATATATTATATGCATAATTCACAAATAGATAAAAACGCAATTATTTCAAAAATAAATATTTGAGATGAATGAAGTATTAGTAAGTATTCGCTAGTATAATATTTGATTTACTCATTTTTTGATGCAAAAGGTGAGTCAATCTTGAGATAATTTTTAAGTAAAATTAATGTATTTAAAATGCTGATTATCAATTTTTCATGTATTTTATTAGCATAAATCAAACGTATTTGTGAATGTTCACTAATTCTCTTTTGAGTTTGGCTAGAAATACCTCCAGGTTCGCGTATTGATATTACTGTAGGTAAATAAAAGATTGTTATATTTTTGAGCATTCGCAGAAATAATTCGTAATCCATAGAAATTTTTAGAGATTCATTGTATTTGTAATTCTTATGTAGAGAAGTTTCACAGAAAAACCCCTGGTGTGGTAAAAACATAAAATATTTTAGAAATTTCGATGAAAGTTGCGGCGGACGATAAAATATGGTTTCTCCAGAAAAACTTGTAGTGACGGTGACACCAATAGCACATTTCCATTTATGTTGCATATAGCTTTGCACAACTTCAGAAATCACTGTTTTGGAAAAGAATACATCTCCCGCGTTTAAGAAGAAAATTAAATCTCCATTACTTTTTTGTAAACCTTTATTAAATGCACTAGATATCCCATTATCTAGTTCTGACAAATAAATATAATTTTTAGAATGGGTGTATGAATCTAAAAACTCTTTACTTCCATCAGCAGAATCTCCATCAATGACAATATGCTCTATTATTTCATAGTCTTGTTCTTTGACTGATTGTAAGGTTTTTTGCAATCCTTGGTAATTATTTTTGGATATCGTCACTATCGATACTTGGCAATGATTCATATTAGTTATGATTAATTAGGTTTAATATAAACTGATAAAAAAGGTAAAAATATTCACTGATTGGTGTAGTTAGCGGTTCACCATTCCAAAAAGTTAGGTAGCTTTGAGGAAGTGTGATACTAATAAAAAAGTAAATCATCCTGAAAACAATTGCCAATATAAATATAAAAGTATCATAGCTATAGGCACCATTAAGTTTGTCTGAAGAGAGAGCTATAATATAAAAAAACCCAGGAATGCAAAAAAAGATACTGGTAATTCTCAAATTAAATCCATATGTCAAAGACCCAAAATAAAGTAAGAAAAGCAAAAAGAATGTTGTAATCCATCTTATATATCTTCTATTTGTTTTGCTATATACTCTATTTATTTTGTTTATATCAGTTCTCAAGATAAATATAGAGATAATAATATAATCAAGAATAGGACGTATTTGATTTTTAATTTTATCTCCAAGACTGTAGTTATCACCGCCACCGCCATAAATATCGATTCTCTGAGATACAGAACCATCAAAAGATGATAATGAAATTGTTAAATCTAGCAGTGATTTCATTATTACTGATGAGAATAAAAGTATCGCTCCAAAACAAATAATAATACTAAATCTATTATTCAAATATTTAGAAAAGGATTTGAATGGATTTAATGCATTAATAAATTTATACTTGAACAGTCCAGGTAATATGCCAAAAATATACATTAAAGAAGATTTGTGTGTCCAATAACCGACATATATACAAAGACAAGCAATCACAAAGTTATCAACATAAATAGCAGGTATTATAAATATCCATGAATAAATTTGTCTCATCCAAAAGAGTTGAAAATAGTATCCTTGAGTCGTTACATTAATTAATATGATTAATGGATAAAAATCGGGCATAAATAGCATGGAGAAAACGGTGAAAGCCGTATTCATGCTCAAAGATTGAAGGAATAAAAAACTCAGTTGACTAGGCCCTATTAATACACTCAAATATTTAGGCAAAATGAAAGAGACTGGTTCTAGTTCGATATCTGGAATAGTCAATCCTGTTTCTTTTTGAAGCGAAGAATAAATATCAAGATATACAATTGTATCTCGAAATGGCTCAAAGCTGGCTATATATGTAGTAATTGTAAATAAAACTAGTAAGATTGGAAATATATTAAGTATACGTTTTTGATTTCCTACTATTTTATTTTGGGAAATATTAATTTGGCAATATGCAAGTATAAAAACTACACCTAATAACGGAATAATAGCCCAAATAGCTAGACCAAATATCAAAACAAAATTTTTTAAATTGCCAAACAAAGAAAAAAATTTATGTATTGAATGGATTTTATTTGTTTCTGGGATGAATTTAAGAAGCATAATTTTTAGATATTATAAGTGCAACATTATCACCTCTATAGACTCAAAACCCTTGCACTTTCTCTGGGAAGTTACTAAACGAATTTGATGAGACTTTGTTACAAAGCTAGTATTTATCAAGCTGCGTGAATTCTAAATCCACAGTGGGGCTTTTTCAGCAAACCCTATATAGTTACTCACTCACTTGTTTTGTATATTCATTGCTTCCTTATAAACCGCAACGTACTGCTGTGCGATCCGAACTGGGTCAAACATATATTCTGCATGACGACGGGCTGCTAAACTAAGAGATTTACTTTCTTTTTGTTGTTGTAGAACCCATTGAATTCCTGTTGCTAAATCTTCTGCTTCGTATGGTTGCGCTAAATAGCCTGACACTCTATGCTGAATTAAATCAGGCATTCCTCCAATTTTGAAAGCAACAGTAGGAGTCCCACAAGCTATTGCCTCAACAACTGTATTCGGTAAGTTATCTTGTCTAGAAGGTGCAACAAAGACATCAGCAGCAGAATAGAGTAGAGCCAGAGAAATATCATCGGCAAGATGTCCTGTATATCGAAGTGGGAAACCCAATTTAGGAACTTGTGGCGGACGTGACTGTCCAAAAATTACTATTTCAATTTCTATATCTTTTGACTTTTGATTTTCCAGAAAACTGGTAGCTTGTAATAATAAATCAATACCTTTGCGAGGATCGTTAGTTCCACCCAAGGCACCAAATAAAATTAACGATCGCTGTTGAGGTAAATTCAAAAGCTGTCGTGCTAATGTTTTTTCAATCGGGCGAAAGCTATCTAAATCTAAGGGATATGGTATGACTGAAACGGGACAATCTGCCATCAATGCACTATTGCGAACGCAATCTGCTAGCCAGTTACTAGGACAAACAATATGGAAAGGATATTTCCAGTTACGTTGCTTGCGTTCCCAAGTCCAACGATTTAAATCGAAACCAGACTCGTCTTGTGGACGATTGTCTGCTCGATAACCCTCACGCCAGCGAGCATTAAGTCCATCGTTTGCATAGTGCTCTGCTCCACAAAATGCCCACATATCGTGAAATGTCCACACTATCGGTTTACGAATCTGACCAATTTCACTAATGGATAAAGTCTCTGCACCTACCCAATGAAGATTTATTACATCTGCATCAGAGGTATGGAAAGATTTTACCCAATTAGAAGGAAGAATCCCCGCTGAATAACGCGTTGGATCGGAACTTTTGATGGTTTTTTTGGCTAATAAACCTATACCTGTGCGAATTTCTGTTGTTATTCTTCCGATTTTTAATGAATTACCTCTAACTGTTGGATCGTCAGAAATTTTTGACAAAACTTGCATCCGAGAGTCTATTTCTGCCTGTAACAGACAACGATGAATCCGGTAAGCTGCACGAGCAGCACCTCCAGATAAATCAGAATAACTAGTATGAATAATTTGCATAAATAGATTCAATGGTTAAACCTTAATAGAGCGACAAATTATTTGAAATTTTTGAATGTTTTTCTGAGTTTTCTCTGGACACGTTTCAACAAACTTGGCATATAAACATTTTCTCTTGTGAAACGATCGGCTTGGCGATCTGGGATCGTGAAGGGCGGATGTTGTAATGGAAATTGCATAGGTTGTGTCGGAACATTGGAGCGTGGATCGCCTCGATCTGTTGTATTGGTTCCATCCAGATCGAATCCCAGATTGCTAATCAAATTAACTGTGGGGATAATGCTCAAGGCATTTTGTAACCAGGAACAGAGCATCCATTGATAGTCCCAAGTGTCAAAACCATCATAGGTAGATTGGAATTGGTTTTGCCAAAATTGGACTTCTCTGGAATCTCTGAGAATGTCTTTTAGCCAACCCTCGTCACGAATAGTTGACCACTTTTTCATTTCTAGATCGTAATGTTGCCATGCCCTACGCCAGGTTGCCCATCCCCATGTTCGGGTATAAATTGAAAAGTAATAGCTATCCTGAGTCTGCCGATTTCTAGGATTGCCCAAGGGGGTATTATCTCCAGAAATTGTCATAACCCGCTCATCATGACGGTAATACCTCAATAATTCTTCGCAATAGGGAAAAAATGTTGGATGAGGTAAACAGTCATCTTCCAAAAGAATAGCTTCTTCAACGATGTCAAATACCCAAGAAAAAGCAGTGGCTTCTCGCTGCTTCATCCCCATATTGATGTCAGAATAATTGGTTAAGACTTCGCAGGGCCAGTCTACGCGATCGATAATCGATCGCGTTTTTGCACATTTTTCGGACTCTCCAGCTCGATTTCCACGAGGCCCATCCGCTGCAACTAGGAGCATCGGTGGACGCGCTTGGCGAATAGCCTCAAACACTTTTACGGTTCTATCTGGACGATTGAAAATGATGAACGCAACTGGAGTTTGCATTTTGACAATACCTTTCTTCCTGAAAGTTGATATACGAGATGATGCGTTTGTACAGTGCGTAAGTCCTAAAGTCGTAAAACAATAAACAAGTCTGGAAGCATTTTAATGACTGGAGGGATTATCTGATTACTTTCCCCAATTGGGACTATTTAGTTTATTTACAGGACTTACGCAACTGTCACAAGCAATGGCGCGGTGTAACCGCGCCGTGC
>NZ_JAVRCK010000132.1:0-17942 GCF_034530815.1 Nostoc sp. DedSLP03 | reverse complement strand
TTTTTCTTTTAGTCCTTTTATTTAGAATACCCGGAAAGTGACAGAAGAGGGATAGCTGCGATCTTCACCTAACCATTGTTCAACCACATTCATATCTTCTAAACTCCACTTACGCTTTCCTCCACGTCCAGGTGCTTCCCATAATCCACCTAATCCCAGGTTTTCCCATCGTCGTAATGTGGCTCGAACTGTATGTTCATAATATGTAAGTGAGCGGCAATCGTTGGCACTGTTAAACCATCTGCATTCAGTCGTAATGCGATCGCTCTCATTCTGACTCTTCTAGCTACATTATCTGCCAAGCTTAACTCTTGCAACGTTTTGTCTTCTTCTGAAGTCAGTTTTATTCTTAGTGCTGCTGGCATTTTTGATCCTCTATTCTCTTCTTCTCTTATCTTATAATTTTTCATGTCTAGCTACTTATTTAAGTACAAAGTAACTTTATTTGCCATTAATATACTGGTTGATATGACAATTTATCTTGATGAGATATCTCAAAAAGATTACTAGCAAGCTATTTAAGGATTTAAAAAAAAGAAGTAAAATAACAAATTTTAATTACTTAGTCTTAATTATAGCATCTAATTAATTAAGACTAAAATTAAGGTATAAAATTTATCAAGCAGATATAGGCTTGATGAACGAATTAAAAACAGAATTACAAAAATTATCCCAGCGTCCAGCTATCCATTGACATCGGAGATGTAACATAATTTCAGCATTAGTTTTTAACCAAAACTTACTGTTTCCTTTCATACGTAAGTTAACGGCTTGACGAATTAAACTTTCAACTGCGCCACTACCAAGAGGGAGTTTTTTATATGCAACTTTGTTATATTTTAAAAGCCTACGTCGGTAAGCTTTTAAAATATAATTTCGTTCTCGTCCCAAAATTTTACAGCGTTCTCCACTAGCTGATAATATAAATTCACCCATGTTTCTCATTAAATCTAATGCATGACCTTTTCTTAAAAGAGAACGAGCTTTTTTAAACCAACTTTGCCGCTCATTATCTGTATTAAAAGCAGCATCAGCGAAGGTTTGTAAATGCTCGGCAGTATGATAAAAAGCTAATAAGTGATAAGTTTCATGCGGACATTCTAGTTTTTTTAATACAGGAGGAATATGCTTCCAAATCCATTCAGCACCATCAGCAATTAACAAAACCTGTTTTGCCTGACTAATTCCCAAACGGAACAAATACATCTCTAATATTTCTAAAAATCCTTGATATCCCTCATAAGTCCCATCATTGGTTATAGGAATATCTGATGTTTTATTTTTTTTACCTTGCTCATTCACTACGTAAATAGTTAATAGCTTAGGCTCAATCCATTCTCCTGTAAAGCCTCTACGATTAGTTTTAACCCTACGTTTCCCTTTTTTAGGTATGCGAATACATGTACGTCCACCATCCACAGCGATTACAACACGTTGGTCTTGAAGATTATTTAAGTTAGATAAATTACCAGATTTTAAATCATTTAACTTATTATTACGTAAATCTATTCCTATCTGACCAAAATAATATGTTAGTCGTTCTATTCGTTTTAAGCTAATATTTATTCTCCAATCAATTAGGGTTCTACGTGCAGCTTCAAAGGAGCCAGCGATTGCACCATATTGGGCAACCGTTGATAAAACAAGCGGGGTTAAGCCCTCAGCCATTCCTAAATATTTTAAGAATGGGCAAAATCCTTCGCGCAAAGACTTTTTATCTTGATTTGGTTGATAAATACGTTCAACTACATACGGTAGTTTTAAAGTTACTTCCACATTCCCAACTGTTAATATTTGTCGCTTTTTATAACCATGCTTTTGCGTTGTCTTATGCCACCATCCCTGTGTGTGCTGCATTGATTTCTCTAAAAAATCTTGAGATTTAGATAGATTATGAAGTAATAAAGCAATACATTCTCCGGCTAAAATTAATGCAGATTCCCGAATCTTGTCCTCACGTAATTTTAAAACTCGTCCATCAAATTCTGATATGTTCGTTAATTCTAATAGTTTCGTAACTTTTTCTTGAAAGTGTGACAATGATTTGCTGAAATCAAAGGTAGAATATATGTTATTTTTCATTCAGGGTAGGCATTCCCGGTTTTGATGTCAGATATCAAAACCTTTACTCCAAAGGGAATCCTACCTTTTTTTGTCGCAAAAAAACGAGTCTGTCTCAACACTTCAAATTTCAGTCAAACTTTTTATGATGTAGTAATACCACACAGTAAGTTATAAATAATTTAAATATACTTAGAAGGTGTTTTAGTGATCGCACCTTTTTTGCCCAACCTCACCAAATCGCGTTGCTCCCTGCCTCACTTCTACCGGGGCGATCGCTCAAATATCAATTAATTTGTGTCACTTTGTGCAATCTATTCGTGGGTCTGACATTTGTGCAAAGTGGTCAGCAATGGTGATTTTGGGCTTGAGTTTCACGCAAACTGGGCAATATTGCTAATTTTATAATGACTTTACCATCAAAGCTTGGTTGCTTACCCACATATCATCCGCGATCGCTGTCTTTATCCTATTTTAGTATCAATGTACTATATTTAGATGCGTTTGCCCTGTGTAAGTCCCCCATCAATGCTATTTCAAGAGCCATGCTGGAGTGTCTTATCAGGGGCGATGTCCCACCCGAAAGAACAGTTTATATGGCTATTGTAGAGAGTTGACTTTTCCAGTTTACCAATCCCACGCTTCTCTGACTCACGATCCAACGTTCTTTACAATTGGTTGGGAAAGGTCAACCAAAACAGGATGAAAAAGAATCGATAAACCTGCTAATGCAAAGCAACCAGAAACAAAAAACAAAGTTTGTAAACCGAACATTTGCCATAGCCATCCACTTAAGGGAAAGCCTATAATGAAGCCACCTAGGGTCGAAAATGCACTGGCACTTGACTGTATAGTTGCCCGTTCATGTGTTGGACTACATATGTCTAGAAAAGCTAAGGCGGCGCAGAAAAAAATGCTGTAATAAAAGCCATGTAAAATTTGTGATGCAAAAAACCAGAAAGGTGAACTTATAGCAAAAGCGCTAGATAAAAAGAGGTAACGAGTAGCAGCAGCTCCACCACCAATGAGTAAGACTGTCCTAGCTGTAAAGTGACGTAAGAGATATGGAGATGCCTGGAATAGTAGTATCTCTGAAATAAGCCCAATTGTCCATGCTAATGGAATTACACTATCTGATAGCAAGTAATATTTGTCCATATATATTCCTAAATAACCGTGTATACATGTACTAGCCAACTCAAAGAAAAACATCATTACAGCTACCCAACGGATTCTCTTGTCCGCTATCCAACTTCCTGTTACTTGATCAGCAACCCTCACTGGAGATGGTGGAAACCATTGTGGCAAAATCACAGATATTACCATTGCCAAACTAAAAGCGTAAAACACTGAGTGCAAACCAATAATAGGCAATAAGAAGAGAGCGACAATAGCACTGGCAAACAGATAACCTAATGTACCAAAGACACGCAGATGACCATATTTCCCACGTGCTTTGCCTGAAAGTAAGTCGAAACTCACACTATCCAAGAGTGGAACAAGTGGATAATGTGTTAATCCTAATACAGCAATTAAAACACATAATAAAATACCTTTAGTCCATCCTATACAACAGGCTATTACTGAACTAGTTAATGCCAAAATGGTAAATATTTCTCGTTTATTCCTAGTTTTATCTGACAGACGACTAAATATAAATTGTCCAAAGAATCCAAGTAAGCTTGCTAGGCATAGAGTCAGACCAATTTCAACTCCACTCCAACTATAACGTTTAAGGCACAAGCCAATATACGGATAATAAAAACCAAAACTAGCAAAAAGTAAAAAGTAAGATAAGCGGATAGCATTTAGCTTATTCATGGTAGAAATATCTTCACAAATTTATTTTTTTACGTGTATGTTCTTCTTCGGATTTACACAGTGACAATACCCTCTAAGTAGGTCGGCGTAAATAATTATCGTTGGCATAAGGCAGAGGGCAGGGCTTTCAAGGATAGGTATTTAATAAAGTCATGTTTTAGCAGGTAAAATACTTATCTGATTGTGGTCAGCAAAAATATCTAAGGGTGCATCCGGGGGAACGAAAGTGAGAAAAAGTGAGTAATTAAGAGAATGGACTAGAAAAGTCTTGAGAAAATCCCAAATCTGACAAAGCCTCAAGCAGTTGTACTAGCAATGTGGACTTTTGGAATAGTAATGACCCAATCAAGTGGGTTAACAACAGTTTCAGTGTTTTTAGCAGAACTACTGGGTAAAAAGGAAAATACAATCCGTCAGCAATTGCGGGAATGGTTAAAAGACGCAGAAGATAAAACAAAAACAGGTCGAACTTCATTGGATGTTACATCAAGTTTTAGTCCCTTGCTATCCTGGATTCTAAGTCTTTGACCAGAATCGGAAAAACGTCTAGCATTGGCGGCAGATGCAACAACATTGAGCGATCGCTTTAGCATATTAGCAATTAGTGTTGTCTACCGAGGTTGTGGGATTCCAATCGCCTGGAAAATAGTAGAAGCTACTAAACCAGGCAGTTGGAAACCTTAGAGGATGTTTGAAAAGTTTTGAAGGGTCAGATTTTATGCTAATCGCCTCACGATAATCCGGATCTTGTCTTGGTAGATAAAAGTCTCTGATGTTTCGGGCAAAAACTCATAGTCTCTGACCAACCGCCGACATCCGATGAGCCATACCCATTAGTGCGCTCAACCACCCGACGTTTTTTGAGCAAGACAAAGCCCTTAGTCTGCTGCGGTCGCAAAACCACCTGACTTTTCCCGTTAAGTCATGAAACAACGAAGCAGCAAGAGTTTCAGACTATACTTTATTCTCAATAACTTAATATTACTGATAATAAATTACGAGAGAATAGGGCTTTGGTCCGGGGGTATAGTAAGCGATCGCTCAATCAAGGAGATAACGGGAAAAGTCAGTTCAAACAACCTCTTACTGGCAAGAATTATTTAGTCACATTAGCGAAACTGTACCAGCAGATTGGTTTGTAATTGTTACCACTGACCGAGGACTTTACGCTCCCTGGCTATATCAAAAGATTCAATCCATTGGTTGGCATCCGTTTATGCGGATTAATCAAATTGGACAGTTCAAACCCTTGGGGCAAGATTCTTGGCAGCCAATAAATTCTTTAGTACAACAAATTGGTCAGTCTTGGAAGGGACAGGTCACTTGTTTTAAAACTAACAGCATTGAGTGTACTTTGTTAGCTTGCCATGATGAGGGCTACACTGATGTTTGGTTAATTCTCACTGATTTACAACCGGAAATTGCGGATGCTTGCTGGTATTCCATGCGCTCTTGGATTGAGTGTGTGTTTAAAGATGGCAAACGGGGCGGTTTTTGTTGGCATCAAACCAAAATTATTCACCCAAAACGTCCCGAAAGGCATTGGTTAGCTATAGCGATCACTAATCGCTACTTTGTGGCAAGTGAGTGTTGGTGGTTCTGTTGATGCCAATATGCCCATTAGTAGTTTAGATGAGTTACCACAAACTCATATTGCACGACGCAATTTTAAAAATAGTATCCCCCATCGATGGCTTAGTTGTTTCCGCCGTGGGTTTTTAGTGATTAAGGCTGCTGTTCTTAATCGCTTTCCATTACCAATCGGCAGTTGTTTTTTCCCTGAGCGTTGGCCTAGCTTCACTCCACAACTGAATGTCTCTCAAATCACCCTCTCAACTGCCTGATTTTTAAATACCTACCCTTGAAAGCGACTCTACCTCCCGGTTGTACCCCTTGATGTCCTGTCTCCTGATGAAGCAACGATTATTCAGTGGTTGACTACAGAGGCATTTAACAAGCTATCAAGTCCAGTGTTCTTCTGGAATTTGGGAATATCAACCTTGGAGCAATGTTTAATTGCAGCAGATAGGGGATTAAAAATACCAGGAACTGATACTCAAAAATCTCAGGAACAAAGCTCATGCTCTTGGTCTTGAAATTGTCCCAATTTCTCCAGAGCAGCAAAATACTCCATCCTCTCCCACCCTTGCTACATAAGCTTTACGCAAAGTGTTTCTTCAGAGAGGGCTAAACTCCAGTGTGTTTCTCTTTAGGCATAACTAATCCCGTTCGTTGGAAGCTAACGTTGAACAACAAAGCCTTCACACGTTCAGCTTCTTGTTCTAGAACTTGAATCCTGTCAAACAAGGTGCAAATTACCTCTGCTTCTGGATCTGGCAGCCTTTCATGATCGAGCAAATCTACCAAATCAACTCTATGACGGACAATTCGACCTGGAACCCCCACTACAGTACAATTAGAAGGAATATCCTTCAAAACGACGGAACCAGCACCGATGCGAACCCGATCACCAATTTGGATATTGCCCAAAACCTTCGCCCCAGCCCCCACCACAACATTTTTGCCCAATGTCGGGTGGCGTTTCCCCGTTTCTTTACCAGTGCCACCGAGGGTAACCCCCTGATAAATCAGGGTATAGTCTCCCACGCTCACAGTTTCTCCAATCACCACGCCCATACCGTGGTCAATGAAAACACCCTTACCAATTTTGGCACCTGGGTGGATCTCAATCCCCGTCAAGAGGCGGGCCAGGTGGGAAATTAAGCGGGGAATCAAGGGAATCTTTAAGCCGTAAAGCCAGTGCGCTATTTGATGGCAGAAAAGTGCATGTAAGCCGGGATAGCACAACAGAACCTCAAGCCAGCTATGTGCAGCAGGGTCTCGCTCGAAAATAATTTGGAAGTTAGTCTTTAGAATGTTCAGCATCATTGGTTATTGCCCTTGAGTCGCAATCGACTTTGTTGGCGAAACGCTCCGCTAACGCTCCACCAAACGAACCTACGAATTAATAGGGTTTTCGAGTATTAAGATATATTTCGCCAACAGCATCAACAATCGAACAGAAAACTGGGTTAAACCAGAAAGCCGGACAAATTAAGGGTATGATTACACAAATCACGTTTGGGCTTCTCAGAACGTCTGTATTATCAATAACACTCAAAGATATCCGCAATTGGTTGCTCATTGCTGTTACTGTACCTTACCCGGTTGAAAACCTCTGTATCTGGCCCGCTTGCATCCCGTGACCTTGTGCTACTCGAAGATGGTGGAAATGCTGAGGTTGTCTGTACGACTGTTAATGCATTATCTGAGGGCAGGAATTGTCCCTATACCACTCTGACCATTCTACGTACAACGCCCGTTGTGCGGTCACTGCCCGCCAGAGCAATGAGTTGGCTCCCGCTACGCAAACCCGTGTTTCTGCCGCAGCACATCAACATCAACACCATGTTCCGCCATCTTGGCTTCTGCATCGGCGATGACCGTCTTTGCCATTGCGCTTAAAAACTGGTCATGGGCACAAGGTTGCAGGACTTTAGTATATACTAGATCCTGCTCAATCGGCTCCCAGGTGATGAACTCAGCCAGATTGTGCTGAATCTGCACTTCGAGATTATCAAGAGCACAGGCGAATTTTGCCTCTGGTGTCTGTCGGTCTTCAAATTCCTGCCACAGAGTCTTGATCTCCATGCCGATATCATCGGGCAGCAACTTGCGGATGCGCTCAATCGCCTCCGATTCCGCCACAGCCTTGTTTCGCTTGCGCTCACTCTCCTCGAAAAATGGGATGTCGCCAACCAACGCTTCTGCGATGTCATGTACTAACACCATTTTGAGCACCTTGATGATGTCAATACGCTGGTCGAGGCGGCTGTGAAGCATCAAAGCCAGTAGCCCCATCATCCAGGTGTGCTCCCCGACGCTTTCGCGGCGACCATCAGCAAGCCAACTATGCCTAAGCTCCCTCTTCAGCCGTTCAGCAACTGCCACAAAGTCGACGATTTGGCGAATATCGGCAATTTCTGACGAGGCGTTCGTCTTGGTCATAAATCCACTCCAGAGTCTAGTGTTTTCTAGTATTGTGATTGAAGCAAACAATGTGCTTTTCCGCACCGACAAATCGTTCGGCTTGTGCCCGTACAATCGGGATCACTGGGCGAAAAGATTCTATATTAAGCCATAGACGCAGCAAAAGCCTTTTCTTTTCAAGCTCTTGATAGTCTTCAAAGCTACTGCGTGCATGTAGAACGGCATAGTTGTTAATCAAAATGAAATCGCCAGGCACGAGCGTCAAGCAAAACTGCAACGCCTCCTCTGCTGCGGTGGCATCGAACTGATCTAGCGCCGCAATCTCTGCCATACTCAAGGTGAAGTCGCCCTTTTTCTGGGCAAGCTCGATAAAGGCACGCAAGTATCGGCACGACACTCGCCCACTGAACTGGCTGAAAACTGGGACGAGCGGTCCGAGGGCGGCGTTTGGGTCTATGAGGATTTCGGGATAGCCATAGCGAAATCCCTGCTCCAGCAGAGCCAGCGTTGCGTTAGGAACGCTGCTGCTAAGAGCCTCGTAAATGCTGATCGCGCTGACTAGCGTGGTCTCGCCGCCTGCCCGCGCTGGACGAACGCAAAACAGTGCCAGCATATCGGCGGTGTCGCTGTGAAAGCCGAGCGGTTCGTTGGATAAATAGCCCCTCGGCTTTGAACCGCAGACGCCAGGCTTGGCCTCATCGATCCCGCCTTGGATCAGACCATTGCGATCCATCACATGGATAAGTAATTCGCCCGCTGGATTTTGGGGCATCAATCGACCCAAATACCTCCCAAAGGCGCGAACCATCTGTTCAAGCCGTTCCATCGGTGCATCAATAGGTAGACCACGCAATACAGCAAAACCGAAGCCGTCTGAAGCTTCGCCAAGGGCGCGGTGCAGATGGGCGGTCACACTTTCCGGCAGGATGTCCTCACCATCGCACCATTGCCTTGGCGTTGCCAGCACGTCGGCCAGCACGTTGCGGCTCGCTTCGTCCAGCTCGATGCTCCAGCGGCGGTCCCGCTCTAAATCTTTACGCGTCCATCCTTCGCGCGCTCCTGGGCGTTGGCTCTTAGCGTTAAATGGCGATGCAAACATCACAGTCCTCCCCTGTTTGGTGGGTTTCGTTTTGATTTGCCACGGCTGTCGGCACCGAGTTCGACCGCTCAAACAGAATTGGTAGCCGTCCTTGTTCATAAGCGGTGCGGGCACGCAATCGAACCTTTTTGGCACTGGTCGGCAATCGGGGCAACGCCCCTACGGGCACTAACACAATCCGCACTGCGGTAGTCCCGAAAGCTCGTTGTAACTGAACCTCAATGGCATCTGCGATGTTGCTCAGAATTATGGGGGTACTGTCTTTCGGCACTTCCTGCATTACTAGCAGCATTGCCATTTCCGACTGCAAAGGTGCTTCTGACACAGTCCATTGCGCGGACATGGTATTGAACCCGGCAAGCAGCGGATGCGCGCTTTGAGCTATTACTTCCACATCTCCAGCTTGCAAGCAGTGCTCACCAATCCAAATGGACTCCTTGCCACGCCCGATAATGAACAACTCCTCCCCAAAGAGGAAGCCGAGATCCTCGGTGGCAAAGAAATCCGTGCGGTTAATCGGCATCAAAACTGGCTGTCCGATGCCTAGTGTCTGTGTACGCAGATAACCATCAAACAGCGAGGGGCTCGTGAATTCAATGTAGCCAATCTGCCCCTCGCCTAGCTCTTTGCCAAGGGCATCCACAATCCGCAACCGCACCCCATGACTTGGGCGACCACAACTGGCAACAAATCGTACCTTAGCCGGATCATGGAATTCAGTGGACGCAATCTCGACCCGACCTGCGATCAAGGCAGCCAAATCCAGCGCCAGCGTGCGCGGTGCGATGTCGGAGGAGGTGGAAATTAGTCCTGCCGCCTCAGTCATGCCATAGGCAGTCAGGAACCGCAGTGTGCGATCCGGGCTAAAATAATCAATGATCATTGCATGGGTACGGTCGTTGAGCGGCTCGCCACCAATGGCAAAAGCTTTCAGCGCTGAATAGGGGAGCCGCTCCAGCCCAACCGCTGCCAACGCCCGGTGGATGAGACCATCACCACAGGCTAGATGGCTCGCGCCCTCAGCACTCATGATGTGCAGCAGCGCCGCAGGATCATCCTGTAGCACATACGGGGAAATGACTAAAGCCCGAGCCCCGTAATAAAGAGGCATGATATAGCCAACCATCAGCCCCGCCGAATGAAACGGCGCACCAAGAGCAGGTATGGCATCGCCCTGCCCAAAGCCCCACCGTTCAGCAACATAGATAATGTTGAGCGCCACCGCTAGCCGAGACAGGGTGACAATTTTGGACTGTCCGGTAGTGCCAGAGGTGAATAGGTAATGTGCAGGCGTGCGAATCGGTAGCGTCTGCGGCTGAACCATAGCTGGCGCTTGGCACGCCAGCAGATCGCTGCTCGTCAAGGACTTTACTCGTCCTGTGCCCGGTCTGCTTGGGTGTAGGACACCGTACCAGGCGCGACCCGCGCCCTCTATGTTAAACATGGCCGCCGCCTGTTCGCCGAATACCACAAAATCAGGGGCAAAGCTTTTCACCAAGGGTTCCACAATCGGGGCAAAGGACTCCACTTCGCTCTCATGCTCCGGCGTTGGCAGCATGGCAGGCGCGATCCCAGCGTATTGACAGGCAAGATAGAGGAGCGCAGCCTCTGCACCCATTGTTACCGCAAGTGCTACCCGCTTTTTATCTGCACCTACCTCCACCAGTGCCCCGGCCAGGGACAGTGCCTGCTGATGCAGAACCTGTGCGGTCCAGCGGCGTGATGAGGTAAGACCGGGCAAGGTGGCCTCGACCAACAAGACCGCATCCGGAGTCCGTTCAGCCCAATGTGTCAGCATAGTAGCCAGATCGGGTGGCGTTGCCAGTGCCCCGCTTTGGATTTGTGTCCAATCAGTGGTCATAACCGCACCCCATAGAGCTTGTCGCCTGCATCGCCATTTATTTTCGGGATAAGCCAGCCGTCGCGGCAATCCTGGGCCAATAATGTTACGCTTAAATACTCAACCATACCGCTGGAGAGGATGGTATCAATGGCTCTTGGCGCGGCATAGCAGCTTGCGACCTCGATCCGTGCCAAGGGTGAGCGCTCGCGTAAGGCTTGGGCGACGGCAATAATGGTGTCACCAGTGGCTATGACCGTATCCAATATCAGGATCGAGCGCGGCTCAACATCCATGCCGGAGGAGAGCACTACCTCTACCTTTGATGTTCCCTTAATCTTCTTGCCGATAGCAAAACACGATGCTGGTCCATCAAAAAGGCGGTTAGCAACTGACCACATACCCATCCCGGCGCGGGCAATCGGTACCAGGATTTCCGGCACGCTGAACGCGGTTATCGAATGGGTCAGAAGCTTAAACGTCATCTGGTTGATGATTTCCTGTGCGCTGTCCCTCGAAATGTGCGGCGAGCAGAAATCGGTGAAGTCGCGTAGAATGTCGAGATCAACCGGAGCGTGGTTCAAATCTTCCAGCACACACCTACGGTCAGCCTGTCCGCGCACTGTGAAGATCAGACTGTTTTCAGGCATGGTTCGGCCACAATATCAATGACAGAGAGGATGGACTGGACGATGTAATCGGGGTTCAAGGATTGGCACACATCGGAGTCGCCGTAGCCAAAGGTGACCCAGGCGGACTGAGCGCCGATGCCCCGGGCATAGTAGATGTCGGTCGCGGTATCGCCTAGTACCAGATAATTTTCCGGGAACAGTGCCGGGAACAACGGTTTGATCCGGTCTTCAAAGCTGCGCGGGTTGGGCTTGGTAGCAAAATCGTTTTCTGCAGCTACCACAGTTTGCACCCAATCGGCAAAGCCGAAATGTTTGAGAGTGCTATGCACTGCCGCTGCCCCCTTGTTGGAGACGACGATGACTGCCACACCCATATGCTTCAGCGCTGCCAGCATAGTGCCAACTTTCTCGAACGGAGCGCTGGAAATGATGCCAAGGCCGGCATTGTAGATTCGGCGATACTCGGTGACCCACTCGGTACAAAATTCCTTGTCAGTGGCAAGCACAGGTTTCAGAATGCCAAGAGTTTCTTCCAGAGTAAGTCCCCCGACTAGCGTTGCCTCAATCCGGGCTGTCGCTGGCACAGCCTCGCTAAAAGAACGGAATGTTTCTGCAATGACGGTGCAAATTGCTCTACGTGTATCAAACAACGTTCCGTCAAAATCGGAAATTACGGCTTTGATTGTTGGCATTCTGCTTTTCCTAATTTTAAGGGGTTGATTTTGTATTGTGTTAAGTTATTTTTGGTGTCGTATCACACGGCGGCCTGGGTTTTGGTCAACGCAGTGAACCGCTTAACCCAATCGCGCAGTATGCCATCCCCGCGCGGCTGCGTGGCGTTTCGGTGCTTGGCATCTTCAAATGCCGCCTTGGACAGGCTTTCCGGCACCGCCATGATCGCCTGCTGATAGGTCAGAGTGTATTCCGGGTGGAACTGAACCCCAAGTACCCGGTCACCAAGGCTGAACATCTGAACCGGGCAGCTGGTGTCACTAGCTAGTAGGCGTGCACCCGGTGGCGGGAGCAGTACCTGCTCCCGGTGATTGAAAAGGGCTTGAAAAGTACCAGACTCCGGAGCCATCCACAGGCATCGCTCACGGATATCAACTGGCCAGAGCCCAACGTTCCAGCCAATGACACCCGGTCCGATCGTGCCACCGAACGCCTTGGCCAGCAATTGATGCCCGAAGCAAAAACCCACGAACGCATCGCCGACAGCTTGGCGGTTTCGAATGAAAGCGATAAGCGTCTTAATCCAGTTATGATCATCATTGACCGAGTGACGGCTACCAGTGATGATGCAAACATCATAGCTGCCCGGCGTTGGAAACGCGCCAAACCGCACGTCATAGCTAATTAGGCTACAAACATCATCAGCCGTTGCTGCAAGACTAGAACTGCAACCGAAAAATCGACCAAACATGTCGGGCAAATCGCCGTGATCTGCCAGCAGATCCTCATTAACGTAATCAGCCTTTAACAGGGCAATCCGCATGATCTTTCTCCTTATCTCCCGCTTCCGAATCGATAGGTCTAGTGCTGGGTAAGGGCTACATAGGATCAGGCGGTGATCATCGCCTCCGATCGGGCGATGACATCGACAATGATCATGTCGCGCCAAGTTTCATAACCGCCATAGCGCGGGGTGACTGGTGACGCGGTGTGGTAAAGCGTTCGGTCATTGAAAAATACGAATTCGCCCGGTTGCAATTCACAGTCGATGACCACTGCTTTCGGGTCTGGGCGCGTGGCGATGATACTAGCCCCGCCCGAGACGTTCTGGCGTGCGATGTTGATATGGCAGGAGTAGTCATAGCCATCTTGGTGGAAGCCGGGAGCTGGAGCGCCCATGTGATTGTCGTCGGCTCGCACCCGGATCAGGTTGATGCCGAAGATGTACTCTTCAGCCGATTTCAACGGTGAGTAGCACAAAACCACATCCAGCAGTTTCTCAATCATGCCACTGCTCAACGTTGCCTTGGACAGCGCCGCGGGCGGTCGGGCGTTGTGAATCGTGTGAAAATCCTTCTGTGCGTTAAAATATTGTATTAGCTGCGGGCTATGCACAAAAGTGCCGTTGTCAAAAGCGTAAGCGCTGAAGCTGCGATAACGCGACTGAAAGCCGGTCTGTTTGTAGTCAATAACATCCAGAGGCAGTTCGTCGAATAGCGCACTCAATTGGTTGGACAAGTCGCCCGGTAGTAGACTCTTGATGTATCTATCGAAACGCATGTACATCTATCTAATCCTCCTTAATCGGACTAATTTGACAATTTCGCTCAACTTATTAGCCGAGCAGACAAGCTAAGTATTGACTGTTATTAAGATGACATCAATACCGAAATAAAAAACCGACGCAAATAAACTAGCGGCGTGTAATACCAAATTGCCAACAATAGATTCATGTGTCATGAACTAGCCTTCACTCCTTTATTTCTATCCGAGGTATGAGTAGCATTCGCGCAGAAAACCGGGTTAAGAGATATTACATGAGTAAGACAAACATTTTTAGAAGCTGAAACCCTTATTTTATCGTTGAGTAGTAACTCGATAATAAGTTTAAGTCAACGACCTTAGTTATCACGAAAATCCTTAGCGAATAAGGCTTTTAAGCCTAACCCGGTTCTCTGTTATGATGATACTCATACCCCATATAACATTGCAGTGAATTACTTTTAATATTAGTTGTATTATGGACTCTGAAACTCATAAAACTCATTCCATAACTCATAGTAAAACTCATGAAAAATAACATCCCTAAATAGGAATGTTACTATAGCAATCCGGAATCATTTGTGAGAAAATACGCAAAAGAGCAAAAGTAGTTTTAATGACTAGGGTGAGGAGTGGGAATGTGGATGTGATCGCTAGATGAGTTTATCGAAAATAGCCAAGATAAGCGTGAAGTTCAACGAGCGATAGCAGTCAAGATGTTGCTGTGTGGATACAAGCATCAAGAGATAATGCCAATCCTGGGAGTTTCATCGGGTTTTATAAGTAAGTGGAAAAAAGCATTTTTTCAAAGTGGAGTAGAAAGTTTAAAACTCGCTTATCAAGGAAGTGTTGGCCTATTAAGCTCAGTGCAACGTTCGTCTGTAATAGAGTGGCTGTTAACCAAAGATAGATGGACTTTGAACGAGCTAGAGTATGAGATCAGTCACAAATACGGAGTTACTTTCTCATCAAAGCAAAGCTACTATGATTTATTTAATGAAGCACGTATCAGTTGGAAGAAAACTCAAGCTCACAACCCAAAATATGATGAAGAATTAGTCGCGTCAAAAAAAAAGAGATTTGTACACTGTTGGCAGGGCGACGTGAGGAAATAGAATCTGGAGAATTAGTCGTATTCATGGTCGATGAATGTCATTTGTTGTGGGGAGATGTAAACGGTTATGTTTGGGGCAAAGCGAGCGAACGAATATCAGTTCCTATAGCTAACGTTCGTTGTAAACAAACATATTTCGGCGCATTAGACTATAAAACAAAAGAATTTTTCATTTACAAAGCGAAGAAAGCTAATTCTCATACAACAATTGGTTTTTTAGAATATCTTCAATCGCTGCGGTCTGAAGCAAAAATATTAATTATTTGGGACGGTGCTAGTTATCACCGTTCAGGGCAAATTAAAGAGTATTTAGACTCGCTGAATGCAGAATTACAAAAAGACCAATGGTTGATAACTTGTAAACGCTTTGCCCCGAATGCTCTACAACAAAATCCTGTAGAAGACATCTGGTTACAAGCAAAAACACTAATTCGAGAATTTTACTTTTTTTGTCATTCTTTCTCTGTAGTCAAGGGTTTATTTGAATTAGCCATTGATTGTCAAATTTTTGACTTCCCTAAGCTACATAAATATGGTGTTTTCTCATGAATCATTTAGGATTGCTATATCCCTCTTCCATCACTCTTATGAGAGAATAATAGGGTAAAGTGCCGTAAACTCTTTGCTGGACTATGTTTGGGGTAAGAGAGCCTGCTGAAACTATAAAATTTGTGGATGATTACTGTGAATGGTATATAAAGCTGTTTCCAGAAGTGAGAAGTTTTGAAGCTTTTAAATATCTTCATGTGGGAATGATTTCAGAAGTTAAACGCAAAACTCTGCCAGAAATAGCGCGGGTAGTAGGATTAAATAACGAACAAGGGTTATTACATTTCCTAACAGAATGGCCTTGGGGAATAGAGAAATTAAGAGAAGCCAGATTAAAGCTAATTTTAGAAGTATTAGCCGGAAGATAAATTACACTGATTATTGATGAGACAGGAGATAGAAAGAAGGGGGATACAACAGATTATGTCAAAAGACAATATATAGGTAATTTAGGTAAAATCGAAAATGGAATAGTTGCAGTTACAGCCTATGGATTATTTGAGGGTATGACATTCCCTCTGATGTTTGAAGTTTATAAGCCAAAGCAAAGGTTATTAGAATCAGATGTCTATCACACCAAGCCAGAAATTGCGGCTGTTATGATTAGAAACCTCCGACAAATGGGGTTTAAATTTAAACTGGTATTAGCAGATAGTTTATATGGTGAAAGCGAAAGTAACTTTCTTAGTGTATTGTGCCAATTAAAACTAAACTTTGTAGTGGCGATTCGGAGTAATCATGGAGTATGGCTACCACAAAGTCAGAAAGTTAGATATAACCGTTGGCGACCATATAACCGTATATTTTCAGATGGCAAGCAAGAAAAAAGGTACATCAGAGAGATAGTATTTGGCAAGCGTCGTGACGTTCAATATTGGCAAGTTACCACAGACCCAGAAACTTTGCCTAAAAATTCGACTTGGTTCATCATGACCCTTGTTCCTGGTATTAAATATAAAGAAGTAGGGAATTTATATGGTTTAAGAAACTGGGTCGAATATGGGCTTAAACAAAGTAAAAACGAATTAGGTTGGGCTGATTTTCGAGTCACTAACTATTCCCAAATACAGAAATGGTGGGAAATCATCATGAGTGCTTATCTCATGGTAAGTCTTCACTCTCAAGTTTTGAACCATCATACAGAACAAGGGATGAATAAACCCATAGATCCAGTTGTAGCAAAATTCCAAGAGCATGATTGGTGGAACTTTGGTCAGGGTTGGAAGAACCTCCTCAACAATTTACGCTTAGTCATTCAACCTTTGATATTCTTTAATTTACTAAAACCTTGGCTCAGAGTCTTTCCAGTTTCGCATTTATCTATTGGGTTTCTGACACTAATTGCATTCATGAATCGAATGCGAGGTGCTATTCCAGACACCTCATATTCTAAGGATTTCTTATTTTCCTCTGCTTAGAGTGATGGAAGAGGGATATCAAAGTTAGCCTGTTAATGAACCCAAAAGAACCATTCAAGTGGCGTCATTTTCAATCCGAGATCATCCTGCTGTGTGTACGGTGGTATTTGAGATATCCACTCTCGTATCAAAACTTGGAAGAAATGATGGTAGAGTGGGGACTATTGGTAGCTCACACAACAATTTACCGTTGGGTACAAGCTTATGCTCCTGAAATTGAATCTAGATGCAGACGATACTTGAGTCCAACCAACGATTCATGGCGAGTAGATGAGACATACATAAAGGTGAAAGGGAAATGGAAATATCTATATCGTGCCGTTGATTCAAGTGGTAATACTATCGACTTTATGTTGAGTGCCAAACGCGATGTACACGCCGCATCTAGATTTTTCCATAAAGCGTTAAAAGCTGACCACAACATAACTCCACGAGTTATCAACGTCGATAAAGATGCCGCCTATCCACCTTCAATTAATCAGCTCAAAATGTCAGAACTATTGCCTGATGATTGTGAATTACGACGAGTAAAATATTTAAATAATCATGTAGAGCAAGATCATCGATTTATCAAACGATTGGTTAAACCAGGAATGGGATTTGCCACGTTCAACACAGCTTTGGCGTTCCTTGAGAGGATATGAGGCTATGAACATGATCCGTAAGGGACAAGTTAAGGGAGTTGAAAAAACAGACATTGCTGCTCAAGTAAAATTTGTTGCTCAAATCTTCGGTATAGTTGCATAACTAGTTCTGATTAATACAAGATTTTCTTTTGAATAAGTTTTTGCAACACAACCTCTTAACCCAAGTTGCTAGTTACAAAAATGCCTGTTCTAAGGAGAAGGCAAAGATAAAAGCTTTGAGTTTAAGCAAAAAACCTTTCATCGTCACGGCATGAATGGACTTGGGGAATTTTTGCGTAATTAAACTAAAACTCGTCTCAATATAATGCCTTGTAGTTTGTTTGATAAAGTTTATCCAAGGTGGGTCGGCTCTTTGAGAATTCTTTTTTCTTTGAACTTGTAAGCAAATGCGATCGCAGTAGGCGAGGTTATCCTCAAGAACATAGTCATTGAAAGCTTTATCACCATAAATCTCACTATTTGGTGGTAAACACAGAGGTAAAGCATTGAGACCTCGAAGATCATCAATACTGCTCGGTTAAGGAGAAATAGAGGTAAAACAAAGAAAATAGTGTTCG
>NZ_JAVRCK010000131.1:0-18474 GCF_034530815.1 Nostoc sp. DedSLP03 | reverse complement strand
CCCAGAATTGGAACTAGCTGCTTACGCAGTTGGTATTTTTCTACTTCTCTGTGCTATTGGTGTCACAAGTGGGCTTTGACATTTTTGTGAGGCGGGTTTCGGGAGTTGCGATCGCTAGGGGGATTAATTTATGCCACTGTTGAATGGAATAATTGCACAATTCAATCGCCGAATTGCATGATTTTATTTCTTATACCAAGTTGCCCGTTGAGTTTAAGAAAAGCCTTTTTCGTTATATTTGTCAAGTTGAGCAACAAAGAAACCTGACAAATGAGAATTTTAACTAATACTTTCAAAGTTCGCTTAAATCAATTAAAAATTACACTTATTCAAAAATTGCAAAATATGTTGAGATGTAATTTGCGGCTGTTCAATTTGAGGGGCATGACCACAGTTTTTAAGTTTTATTAATTGAGAATTGGCAATGGAGCGCTGAAATTTTTCTGCATCTCCAAGTGGGAGCATGTCATCAGCTTCTCCCCATAAAATCAGTGTTGGTTTTTCAACTTGGGCAATTCTATCTGCCAAGTTGGTATAACCTCCAGTTTTGACATAATCAATCATAGCATCATGCCAAAGTGGCATTTCTTGATGTAGCATGGCGCACTGAATTGCCAAAACTATTTGGGGATCAAAATTAGGTAAAACGCTACATAAGTTTAATGCCAATATGTGGCGCTGACGCAGGTATTCAACAGCCAAAAAGTCAAAAGGAGGAAATAAATATTTGCTAAAAGCAGGAGAACTAGTGTAACCTAAACTATTAATCAATACTAGCGATTTGACAATTTGAGGATAAGTAAGAGTAAAATCGATTGCAGCTGCACCTCCCATTGATGCGCCTACTAGTATGATTGGTCTATTGATTAAAGTTTTCCAAAAATTGTAAAGGTGAATTTTGATTGTAGTTGGACTGTAACTTATTTCTTTTTGTCTTTGTGTAAAGCCAAAACCTAACAAATCTACTGCCCATGTTTCATTTTGAGCAGCAAGTAATGGTAAAAGAAGGCGGAACTCAAGGATGGAACTGTCGAAGCCATGCAGTAATAAAATCGGTGTAACTCCCCTACCTTTGTGAATATACGTTGTCAAGATTGGCTGTTGACTAAGGGAAGTTGTCAAGGCAATTCTTTCAATACTTTTAACAAAAGCGATCGCCTCTATGTCTTTGAGTTGGTTAACTTGTGATGGCAGAAAATCAGGAAACATTATATTTATTTATAAACTACCTTATTTGCAGACTTAACCCATTCCATTAAAATTATGCCGATTCTCCACAATAGCTTCATCTTGCTCCCTCTGTTGTTGCAATATAAGAAATCACAATTCTTTTCCGCACTGAACATTTCTTAGCGATTTTTTTTCAAGTTATGTAAATAGCTGAACATTGCTGCAATCAAGGCATTTACGTGCCCGTAGCTTTTCACCTTCCCCCCACACAGCCCCATCAGCACGGAAATACACCCACTGACTTACTGATTCTCCAACGGTACGACCCCAAATAAAATTTTGTGAGCCGCAGATAGGACATGGCGTTTCTTGTGGGCTAAGGTTTTCGTGATTCGGTTGGTTGTTCATGAGCTTCCCCCGATAATTTCTGAGTGCAATCTTCAGGAGGCATTGCGCCAGAGTGCGATCGCTATCATTTGAGATTGAATTACCTGACTGATAATTTTATTTCCAACAATCATCACTGTAAAAGACTTTCTGTTATCCATTGGGTAAAAATATCGCGCACCATCTGTAATCTAGATAATGCTTAACTCTTGTGTCAGGGTAAGCTTTTGTTGATATTCTCTGTACTCTCTGTCTTTATGCTGCCAGTATTTTTCAACTGTTTCTTTAGCAGCGATTGCACTATCGTATTCATCTCCACCTTGGCTTAATAATCGCTGTTTGGTTAGCTTTCGTAAGTCAGAAACAACTTTGCCATTAACTTTACGCGTCTTTGACCAATCTAAAATTGGTTGTGGATAATAACTATTGTTAATGTATTTCTCCTGTTCAATTTCTGGTAAACTATAGCCCCGCAGTTCCGGTATCCAGTGGTAAATAAAGTCTCCTTGAGGGTCTTTTTCGGCAACATTCTTTGACGGATTATAGATGCAGAAAGTATCGCTCAGTGGATTCGTTGCACCAGCCTGCATCTGCCACTGCCAATTATTAATTGCTAAATCTCCATCTACTAAATAGTTCATATAATGTCTAGCGCCGTGATACCAGGAAATACCACAGTTGATAGTTAAAAACGTGGCACACATTGCCCTCATCCGAAAGTTCATCCAGCCCATCGTTTGAAGTTGCCGCATACTTGCGTCTACCAAAGGGAAACCTGTCATTCCTTGTTGCCATGCCTGGAATAATTCTTGTTTTGCTCCTGATAACGCTGATGGGATATATAGTTGATCAAATTCTGGATAACGGTTAGTGTAAGCAATTTCTGGATGAAAATAGAGTCGCTGCGTAAAACTATCATGCCAACGCAAACGGTCTCGAAATGTTTTGAGGGAAAATTCTGCTTTGGGTTGAGCTTTTAATTCTTCTGCTAAGGCTTTAGTGCTTTGGTAAACAGTGCGAGTTGAAATAGTCCCAAAAGTCAGGTGTGGTGATAAATGAGATGTTGCCCCAAGCTGTGAAAGCATTGGGCGAGAAAGTTTCCAATGGTATCCGTAATATCTTTTTTTGAGAAATGAGTCTAGTTTAGCTTGTGCTTGTGTTTCGCCCCCTGGAAAGTAAACTTTCTCTACTGCCCAAAAACGATGGTATTTTTGTTTAAGTTCTTCAAATGTTAACTGTGGTAGATTGAGCCTAATTTGAGGCGTATTAATAGTTGCTGGTGTTTTGTATTGAGATTGTCTTTGATAGGTGTAGTATTCCTTAAACCACTCGTCACGTTGCTGTGCTGATTGCAGAAAGTTGTTTAGTCCAATATGGTAATCAAGGTTTAACTGTTTGTAGAAATCAACTACGGTTTTATCCCGGCTGACACCGTACTCTACCTGCACATCACGGTTAAAGAAAAGTTTGGGTTTATATCCTGCAATGATTAACTGCCTAGTCAACTCTTGCACGATGTTTGTAGAATTACCTTCAAATAAGTACAGCTGACTACCTAACTTTTGCAGATTTGAGTTGAGATTTTCCAATGACTCAAACAAGAAGCGGACTCTAGCAGCTCCGACATCAGCCCAGGTATAAAACCAAGGGTCAATAATGAAGAATGGCTTTACTGCTACACCATTATCAGATGAAGAGGTGACAATTTCATTATCGGTTAAACGTAAATCCCGACGAAACCATAAAAGGTGCATGATATAACTAACTTATCATAGCCTACAATACATTTGTACCAATAATAATTTCTTTTGCTGTCGAAGTTGAGTGTCCATAATAAGATAGTGTTGGTTTGCAGCACCTGAAGCAGGGCGGTCACATCAGAATCAATAGGGGTGCTTTATTGCTAATAAGCTCAAATACAATCGCATTAAGCTATACTTATTGATAGCAGTTTAGGCGTTAGTCTAGCCCTTCACAGGTGTTGCTTTAAGGCTTGAAAAAGAAATCAAATGAAAAACGCTAATTTTTTCCTTGGTTTTTATGGTTAGTCGTGAGCAAGAGCAATTTAGATGCGTTTGTCCTGGAGGATAAGCCAGTGACCGAGTTTGCAAACAAGATAGCTATTGTCACTGGTGCAGCCAGAGGTCTTGGTGAAGCCATTGCTGTCAAGCTGTACGAAAACGGTGCGCGGATCGTTCTGGCAGACATCAATGCCGAAGGAGCGCAGGAAGTAGCTAGGCGGTTGGATTCATCTGGCAGGCGGACATACGTTATTGAAACTGATGTGTCTGACCATCGGGCTGTGGAGGCAATGGTAGCCGAAACGGTGGAGCGATTTGGCGGGTTGAACCTAGCAGTCAATAATGCTGGCTTTACCGGGCCGCATGGGATTAGTACCGCCGATTATGAGATTGAATGGTGGCATCGTGTGATTGCGACTAATATTAACGGCATTTTCTTTGGACTAAAATACGAAATTCCAGCAATCATCCAAAGTGGTGGTGGGGCAATTGTGAATATGTCATCTGCCGCGGGTGCGGTCGGAGTGGCGGGTATTGCTCCCTATGTCACTGCCAAGCACGGCATTATCGGTCTGACAAAGGCGGCAGCATTGGAATACGCAAATCAGGGCATCCGGGTGACTGCAATCGGGCCAGGTTATGTTGATACACCTCAGATGCAAGAGTTGCCAGAGTCAGCGCGAAAGCAGATGGCTGACTTGCATCCTTTAGGTCGCCTTGCACGAACTGAGGAAGTCGCAAACATGGTTAGCTTCCTATTGTCCGAGCAAGCCTCTTTCGTCACTGGCAGCTTCCACCTGATGGATGGTGGTTACACTGCCCTCTGATTACTAATTAATTGACTTGCGTGCAATCGCAATACATAATTTTTTCTTCTCTAATCTATTTCTCTAACTGCCTATTTTTAGCCAACCAAACACTTGAGAAATTGTAACTTTGACCAGACCTTACTAACCGAAGGATATGGTGGCTGCTGATAGAGCGCTGATGAAAGGAAATCTGGGAGACAGAGCAAGAATGCAGTAGTAACCGCGCATTATCAATTTTCGTATGTCGCTAGATTTTTACTCCTTTTTCCCTTTGCTAATAAGAGTTATTAATGCTAAATTTCCAATATTTGCAATACTTCAGGGTAATTTATGAATAAAGGTGAACTAGTGGATGTTGTAGCAGCCAAAGCCAACGTCACAAAAAAGCAAGCTGATGAAATCATCAGTGCTTTTTTGTCAGTAGTTATCGAAGCTGTAGCGAATGGAAAGAAGATAACACTGGTAGGGTTTGGGTCATTCAAGCGACGCGAACGCTCAGAGCGTGAGGGACGTAATCCCAAAACTAATGACCCAATGACAATTCCAGCTACTAGAGTTCCTGCGTTTTCTGCTGGCAAGGCGTTTAAAGAAAAAGTAGCGCCATAGATGAATTGCTCTATCACTAGCAATTCAATCACTGCAAAGCTGTAGCAATTGCTGTTCTCAAGAGAGGATATGGCAATTTAGGGGAAATGTGAGTATTAAATTGCGGATGTTGCAGATGGCAAAGACGCGCAAGCGGCAAGCCGAGTAACATCGCTTACGATTACTGCTTAGTGCTACGATTGCTGAGTCCAAATTTACTTACATATACAAAAAAAGTTGTTTGAGCTATTAGAATTCCGAGTGCTGTACCTGCAAATGCTGCCTGAGCTTGAAAAATTGCAAGCTCATGAAGGTTTTGGGGTTTAGGCCCGAATTCTAGATGGAATTGCCATCTTGCTGCTTGTGGGTTGGTAAGAAAACTCAGAAATAGACTTAGAATATAGCCAAGAACCGTAAATAATAAAGCTGTAGGAATAGTCAGTTTTAAGTTTTGAAAGAGTAACGAGCGCATGGAGAAAATTGTTTAACTTTAAAGTTTTTACAACTATTCTGATAGTTACACAATTAATGAATTAATTACGAATTACCAATTAGTAATTATTTAGATAGTGCCTGAATTTTCCCCTGGTAAGCAGTTGCTCCCAAAAGTAGCGCCATAGATGCATTGCTTTACCACTAGCAATCTAATCCGATGCAAAGCCGTAGCACTCGCTGTTTTTCAGGCCGCATGGGGCAACGGTAGGGACAACGTGAGTGTGGAATTGTAGATGTTACACAAGTGCGATCGCTGTGTTGATTTTGGGCATTTTAAAATAGTGTTTACTGAGTAGGGCCGAATTACTGTGATTTTACCCCCTGCGTGACCAAATTTTGAACCATAACGTGACCAAAAGTTAACGTAATTTCAAGCTTTTGAGCCAATCAATAACTTAGCTTTGTGAATCAAATTATGTCCGTGTGTTTTAAATGTGAACCATAATACGACCAAAAGTTTTATTTTTAGACTTGGTAAAAAATGCCGAGCAAGACACACTAATTTAGTCGAAAATTTTAAACTTTCGGTCAAAATATAATTCAAAATGTCCACAATATGGTTCAAAAATATGTTTCGCCAAAAATTGAGTGATAAAGCGATCGCCTGAAATCTGAATTTTTATTTCTCTCCCATCACGGTACGGTACAAATGAACTATTTGACCATGTTCCCTGCTGTAATTAAGTTTTGAGTTTTTTGAACTCCATTTATAGCTTTGAACTATATGTTGTCCTAGTACAAAGTGAAGTATTTCGTGACCGTTTGGCTAAATTATCGTTCAAATCACAATTACCTACTCTTTTGCTCTGACTTTTGAGGTTGTGATCTGTGTCTTGTTATTCAATAAAGCCTATATGATTAGTAATCTCATTAGTTAATTGCTTAGAGGCAACTGTTGTTTGCTTGCAGACTGTGAGGATGCGTTGGTCGTTAGCGCTAATAAGTTTGATTTGATGAAAATTAGATAGGTTAATTTTCATATTTTCAGTTTTTGCTTTATTGGAACTAAGTGATTTAGCAGAAACTGTGTTGTTATTCTGTTTTCCTGTAAAGCAACTAAACTCAGAATTAGGATAGTACAAAGCTCCGACAATATTTCCTTGTTGACGTTGTAATAATAAGTAGGCTTTCCCAATTTGATTAGGTTTAGGAGTTTCGCCGTATAAATATGTTCCATCAACAAATGGAGCCGATTTGGTTGAGCTATTTGGCAAGCTTTGTCCACTTGAAGAAGGAATTTCTAAACCGACTAAAGCTAAAGAAAGCAATATAAATGCCGCACTTTTCTGGAGTTTTGTGCTAACAGTTGCAGGTAGATTCATTTGTTTTTTCCTTGCGTTACTGTTGGTTGTACCTACCTTAAACCTCTTGTCGTTTGTATAAATCTTTCTGTCGGTAGAGATTAGGGTAGCAATATCAATTTTCAAACCCTTCCACGATTACTGCTGGTGAGAGCCATTCTTAAACCTTGCCTGGATTCTCAAAGCGGCGTTAAGTAGTTTTAGATTTCGGTTTCTTATCTTTACGGCAATGAATTCTTTGTAAGTTTCACTTGACCTTGAGGAAATTAACCGTAAGTGTCTTTGAACAGGTGTTGTGTTTCTCCAGTTGACGCAGACTAAAATAATCGCATTGCTAATGGGCAAGCGATCGCTTTCACCTTTGCTTGGTGTAGCCTTATGGTTGACACCAGTATATTAATCATATTATCATGTCAACTGGCGAGCGCAGTGAAAATAAAATTAAAGTAAAAATGAATATCACAGTAGATGTAACACCCATCGCTGCGTTTAGGTGGAATGAAGAAAATGCCCAAAAACTCAGGGAGCTAAGAGACAAAGCTGGATATAGTAGACAAAAGCTATCTGATGTTGTGGGAGTTTCTGTGGCTTATATTCAGCAGCTAGAGACTCCTCACGTCTTTATTAACAAACCAAAAAAACCAACTCAGATGACTGTTAGTACAGAAATTCTAGAGAAACTTTGTGCTGCTTTAGATGGGGATATCACTTCACTTATTTGGAACATAGATTACAACAGCTAAGAGAATTATCTACTACGCTCACCAGCTAAAAGTGCTTGACAAGCACTGGTGAGCGTAGTAATATAGTAATCATAAGAGAGGAGACGAGCGCGATGCCTCTTTTGAAAAACAAAGAAGCGCTCAAAATTCAACCCTTATAAATCGAGTTAATCACGAAACCTAAAACCAGCCGCCACCGGGACTAGCAGCCGGAAGCCAAAAACTTGTATTGCTCAAGCCACCGGAGATGATTCCGATGACCAACCAAGTCTAAAAACTGGTTGTAAAAAACTTCAATTTTTGCAGAACAAAGGCGATTATGAACTCCTCAATCGCCTTTTCAATTGTTACCACGCGGCTGTACAGAGGACACGGTAAATCCCAATATCTTCTCTACAGCTTTGTGCTGTCTGATGTTTTGACATCAGTTAATACGTTTTACCCTTGAACACTTTTATAAGGCTTCGCCAATTCTAGATTGAGAGTGTTGTGCTTGCACAACAAACTGACTAATAAAAATAGGGCGATCGCCGCTCTGGAAAAGTATGCGATCGCCCTTTTACCCATTTAGAGGTATTTCTAATGATTACACAAATTTCAGCCCCTACACCAACAAAAGATCCGCTAACGAACAGCGATCGCCAAATCATCGCAACCATCGTCAATCAGTCGGACTACTCAAAAGAGTGTAAGCCCGAAGATGTAGTGACTATCTGGATAAACTCGGATGATATCGTGTGGGTAAAAATGATCCACGGCTATGCTCGTTACCACAAACAATCTTTCAAACGCGCTGTTGCAGAGGTAAAAGCGAGTCTTTCTGCTCCAGTAGAGCGCAATCACAAGGAAGAAAAGGAATTAAAACAAGCTTCTGAGAAAATAGGCTTGTTAGGTGATTGTGATTGGCTATCGTTGAGCGTCCAGTACTATCCTGACAAGTTAATTGGTCATGCTGGCTGTTATATCTCTCACAAGGCTCGAATATTAACGCCATCGGCTGAATGGGACTTCACCCTGCCGAAGTGGAATATGCCTGCTGCCATCTGTCCAGATTGTGGTGGGCATGGGTGCGGTAACTGTGGGTATCGCGGTACTCGTGCAGAAGACTTGTGTACGCCAGTGGACGGCTATCGACTGACCTATGTAGGATGCACTGACCTCCAGACGGCTCACAATGTATATCTGGATGGTGAGTTCTTGGGCATACTCTTCAAGGTCAGAAATGCTGATGAGTTATGGGAAAACGACCCCAAGACCTACTATTGGCGGTGTGGGGATGGAGTACGGTACTGGAGTGTGAAAGAGGCTGTAGAAGCACTGTCCAGGGCAACTGCTCCGATTGAACTGCCGCAAGTTTGTCGAGAGTTGATAGCAGCGTAAGTAAAATGGTAGGTTTTAATGCCCACCATGTAACCATAACCAACCCTTGTAAAATAAAACACAGTTCGCTCTTACAAAATGACCCAACAACCTCACCAACCTCACGACAAATTTGCCAAGGAATTTTTAGAAGAGCTACTGGCTCCTTTGGGTGAAGTGAAAATTAACAGGGAAGTAACAGATGCAACAAGATTTGTAGATGTATTATTTTTACCTTCCCCACAAGCCCAAGCGGAAAATCTAGGATTGCTGGGAAGAATTGCTCTACTCAATACAACGCTACTGGAACCATTTTGGAATCAGCCCAGCAGGACGGAAGTACGTAACTGTTTCATGAAGTTGTTCACTGTGATTGCGGATTCTCAGCGCAAAGCCAAAAGAGAAGAAACTACCATTAGCGAAGATGATTTAGCTCGTTTGTGGATTTTGACACCTAGTGCTTCAGCCTCTCTGTTAGCAGATTTAGAGGTTAAGCTAGACTTAGAAAAGTGGATGACTGGAGTTTACTTTTTTCAAGAATGTTTCAGAGGCGCGATAATAGCGATCAACGAGTTACCCGTCACAGAAGAAACTCTATGGTTCAGGCTTTTGGGAAGAGGCACAGTACAACAGCTTGCAGTAAGTGAACTGGTTGCCCTTCCACCAGAGAATCTTGTCCGCCGTAATGTTCTTGAAATGGTTTACAGGTGGCGTATAAGCGTGATGACACAAACCGATTTAACTGAAGAAGATCAGGAGTTAATTATGAATTTAACAGAAGCTTATCAAGAAGCAAGAGCGCAAGCGGTACAGGAGGGAGTAGAGCAAGGAGTACAACTTGAACGCCGTCAAGTTGTAGAAAACTTGTTAAGATTCCGGTTTGGTTCTGTAGATGAAGAACTTTCAAAAGTAGTCGATAGTTTATTGCAGTTAACACCAGAAGAATTTACTCCCCTATGTCTTGAATTATCTCGTGAAGATTTGCTAGCAAGATTTAATCCACATCAATAATCCGTACAAAGCAAATAATTAGTAATAAAAAGCGCTTTTGTAGTAACAAGAGCGCTGTTTTATTGGCTCTGTACTTGATAGATACATCTGAAATCAACGGCTTCGCCAATGAGAGAGTGAAATCTGTTGATATTAAACAATGACCTATCAAGAAAATAATGCAGAATTACCCACTCAGAATTAAAGCTTCGCTTATTTTTTGCGAAAACTAACATTAAAGAAAGGCAAGCAGCTACTATGACAGCTTTTGACTTTGATTCTGCTCAACACAAGGCATACGAAAAAACCCCAGCAGCAAAGAGTATTCCTTCACCCGCAGGCATTTGGATTGCTTACGAAAATCAACAATTAGCAGGATGGTACGAAAATAAAGAACTAGTTGGTGGGAAACAATACAAAGTTCTTACTAATAAGTTGGACGAAAACGATGAAAAGATAGGTATTCCTGGCGCTCTCTATAGACAACCACGAATACTTGTGATTGGGCGATCGCCTCTGCTATACGGAAACGATAGAAAGGTGATTGGAGTTTGGCGTAGCAGCGATGGTTTGGACAAAAACGCTTACAAATTCGGTAGGCGGTATATGGTGATTTTCGTCGATGCCCAAAATCAACCTCTTCATATCGCACCAGTACAAATAACTGCTTGGGGAGTGTTTCAAGTTTCGTTTGATCAACAACTAATGGCATTCCGTGAAACCTGCGAACAAGCTTATGCAAGTTTTCAAGGCAAACATCACCAACCGAAGAATTTACTTTGGCATTCGATGTGGGTATTTTGTCCCACATTGAAAACAGAGAAACGTGAGAAAGGGGGGCAAACTTCCAATGCCTGTGTCTGTAACGGATACGAAAAGCCAACTGCGCTCAACTGGGAAAGTTATTGTATTGGCAAGAAACCAATAGCTCAAGAAATTGCCCTTGTGCATAATTCCGTCAGCGATTGGTGGAAAAAAGGATTGCCTAACAATAACTTACCAAAGCATACGTCTCATGCACTAGATCGCAATCAATTGATGATGGAGTCACAACGATTGATTGAAGCTTTAGGTTGGGGCGAGGAAAAGGGCAAACAGTTTCTTATAGAGAACTATGGCAAAAAAGGAAGACAGTTACTAACTAACGAAGAATTTGCTAACTTCGTCAACAAATTGCAGTCTATGCAAGCAAATTATGACGATGAAGTTGGTTACTGGGAGGATGTGTCTTCTTAATAACCAAATACTTATTGAGGTGATTGCAGCAATTGCGTTCGCCTTTATGCTTCCCTACTTGCCTTCGATGAGGGAAGCATATTTGATCAGTTCTCAAGTCTTATCTACAGCTAATAAAGAAGGGACAGGGGAAAAGGTAAAAACCTTGCTTTTCTAAGGATAATTTAATTCATGAATCCCTTTCCCCTTTCCCCATCTTTTGATTGGGCTGTACGTATTTCAATCATTTAAAATACCCCATGACTATTACAATCGTTCACCCCAGTATCAAAAACTTACAGCAGTTTTCTGACTCGTTTGACATTGAGAAACTATTGCAATCTGAAGGAGTTCTGCCGTGGCTTCTAGCAAATGGCTGGAACTACGATGATGAATCTTGTTTAATTGCCAATATTATCGATGAGTCAACAAGTTTTGATGAAGTTTTGAACTCTGAAGAGTTTGATTTTAATGTTCTGTCAGATGAATCAAAGAAGAAATTGAATCAGATTATGCGTGAAAAACTCTACAGTCAGGCTGATTAAATCTGACTGTAGAGAAAAATCGATTCCACAACAAATTATGGCACACTTCACTGCTACTAAGATGGAAACAAATTTGATCAAACTGTATGACGCGACACTGTTAAGCTCATCAAAAGTTTACCAAATTAATGGTACACATTGTCGATATTTGGGAGATGAGGGTAGCATCCAACATCCACAGTATCTATTTCTCCCTCTGCCAAATCAAAGAAAAAAAGCCAGCTTTCGGCTAAATCGAAACAAACTTATGACTCGGTGTTATGAAGTCGAAGGCATGGTTTATAAAAAGCCTGTGGTACAGGATAATTCGCAGCAACTTCAGCTATTTTAAGCCATGTCCATACATAAACCACCAGTCATTAAAAGACATATTCGCCTACAGAATAGCTCTACAAAAGTAATCTATAGAGCTACTTCAGACATTCGCTCTCTTGAGAAATCACCACAAAGAAAGCTTCGCTTAATCGAAAGTGAAAAATAATGATTGAGGTCAATAATAATGGTACAAGTAATCGACAACACTATCGCTACAAATTTCCTAACTGATGCAGTAGTCGAGCGCCACAATTTCTCACAATTAAATAAAACTCGCATTAGATTTCGCATTCAGCTAAAGAAAAGTACAAAGTCTGCCGCTCCTAAATGGACAGATGTACTAAAAGCTGAAGTTTCTGAAATCGAATCAGACCTTGTGAAAGTTACTAATTCTGAAGTAGGTTTGCGGGGTATCAAGGTATTTAAGAAATTGGATGAAGCTGCTGGCCAATTGAGGCAAGAGATTGCTTCAGTTCAAGAGTGGATGAGTAGTGATACTGGTGATTGGATTTGTCCGATTGATTTAGCTCCACTCGTGTGGAATCAGTTAATCAATATTAGGGATAATGTAGCTCCCAGTTTAAGGAATCAGCTTAAAGTTGATTACGAAACAGGGTTGCTTGATTACCAAGAGCGGATTGATCAGTTCCTCTCACTTAACACTTGGGAATTAGCACAGGATAAGCAAGAGTCAGTCAAAGCCAACTTGTTAAGAGCATTCCCGACTCTGACCGACCTTGAAGACTATTTGCAAGTCGTCATTGGTCGTCCGGTAATTATCCCGGCATTGTCTGAACAACTGAACCAGCAGCAAGCCGAATGTCTAGACCAGATTACCAAGTTCATTCAGCAGTATGACCAAAATCTGGAGCAAAGGCTACGGGAATCTGCTCTAGCTGGCGGTGAACAACTCGCCGCACAGTTGCTTGAAGAGTTGGCTGATTGGGAACCAGGGAGGAAACCCATACAGTTTAAAAGGAAAATGGAGCGTCATCTGATGAAGGTTCAAGTGCTACTAGCAAACGCTTCACCGGAGGCTGGCAGTAGCTTGGAGGCGATGATGGCGCACTTGGACTCTATCGTTAACGATCCAGCGATTGAGTCTAAAAATCTTGGTTCTGATACGCGCAGTCAATTGCAGCAAAAAATGCAAGAGATCCGCACCAAGTTGTTAGATGAACAACGCAATCTACAATCACTTGCAGCTGACGACGTGGGCTTATCGAAAGCTACGGTCATGTCTTTCAAGTTTAGGTAAAAAACAGTCTTGGGCGAAGGTGCATCGCTCAAGACTAACTAATGAATTGGAAATGTGGTGTTCACCTCTGGGGTGTTCACCTCAAAAAGGATATCTCACTTCTACTGCTATAGGGACAAAATTCTCATGTCACACTTCTCAACTGTTAAAACCAAACTCACTAATCGTGAATGTCTTATTTTTGCACTCACGGATCTAAACCTATCACCGCAAGTTCACCAAACAGCACAGTCACTAAAAGGATACTACGGTGGCTCTCAAGGACAAAGCGCTGAAATCATCGTATCTGGTCGCACAATTCAAGCCCGTGCAGACATCGGGTTCAAATGGAATCAGTCAAGCGGCGTGTACGAGATAATACACGACAGTTACGAAACAGTTCCGAAGTTGGGACAAGACTTTTTCAGTAATAAACTAATGCTGGCTTATGGACAACGGATGGTGAGAGCTAAAGCTGCCGAATTACAAGAAAAATTTGGGGAGTGTGCGATCGCAGAATCTACTAACGGTACTGTGCAAACCCTACGCCTAACCTTTGCCGGACATCAAGAAATACAACAATATGCAAGGAGATAAACTATGGAACGTTCAATACTGATTCATTTTGATTCAGCTACAGGTGAAGTACGAGTTGAGGCAGAAGGTTTTGAGGGTTTGAGTTGCTTGTCAGCGACACAGCCGTTTGAGGAGGCATTGGGAGTTGTCGAAGGCGATCGCACTTTCAAGGAAGAATCAGCACCACAGCTTCGGACTACGAACAGCACTCAAACACGTTTACGTCAGTAATGAACATGGGGGAATCAACTTTCATCCCCCTTAAAAAGAATCATGAACGAATTAGCTAAAGAATACCCATTTGTTCACATTTACGCACAACAGAAAACACGCCAGCCCGTGATTATCAAAGCGAATACTGAAGGGCTATGTGTGCTATTGAATGCCATAGTAACAGCGATCGCCTACCAAGCGAACAACGGTATAGCAGAGGTTTTCGACGGCGATGCCGAAGTTTATGAAATAGTCGTGAGACTTGTTAATACTCACGATGAACTAGCTCCACTACCTTATCAAAAACAATGAAACTCTCAAATCTTCTTTCCACACTCGATTCACAGATTCCCATTGCTGCGGTTGATGTGCTGTCTCCTGATGAAGCGACAATTATTCAGTGGTTAACTGCTGAAGCTAACAACAAGCTATCAAGTCCGGTGTTTTTCTGGAATCTGGGAGTATCAACCTTAGAGCAATGTTTAATCGCAGCAGATGGTGGACTGGTGTTTAAGCCAGTGCCAGAGTATAAGAAACCACCACAGGCTGATCCACTACTGTTTGTGTTCGACTACATTGCTAACTTTAGTGGGAATGGTGTATTTATCCTCGGAGATATTCACCCCTTTATTGCTAAGAACTCACCTCAATTATCATGGGAGATTTTAAGTAAGGTAAAAAACCTTTACCACAGGTTAAAACCCACAGATAAACGCATTGTCTTGTTGGGTCAGAACATACAGCTACACGAGTCTCTAGTCAGATTGATTCCTTATTGTGAAGTCCCTTTGCCTAGTATTGACCAAATACTTGAACACATCAATTCTTATTTACACGACTTACAACAATCAGCGATTGAACAGGAATTAACTTTCACTATTTCCTTAGAACATGCTGAAAAAGAAACTCTTTCTCGTGCAGCACTGGGTTTAACCCTGGAGGAAATTAGTGATTTTCTGCGGTTAACAGTCAAAGAAAACTTAACTAATGATGGTGTCGTAGTTGACACTGACTTTATCCCCAAAGCCGTCGAGTACAAAACTCGACTACTGTCTCAAATGGGTATCGAGTTGGGTAAACCAGCTACCATCCCATTCGGTGGACTCGATCTACTGCGTGATTGGTTGAATCGTCGGCGGCGGCTGTTCACACAAGAGGCACGAAGTCTTAGCTTACCCCAACCCAAAGGGGTGTTACTAGCTGGCCCACCCGGAACGGGTAAAAGTCACTGCGCCAAAAACATTGCTAGTATACTCAATTTGCCACTTCTGCAACTCGACATTGCGTCCCTTTTAGGTTCACTCGTTGGCGAATCCGAAGGTAATGTTAAACGCGCACTGAAAACAGCTGAAGCGATCGCACCTTGTGTCTTGTTTATTGATGAGGTGGAAAAGGCGCTTTCTGGTCAGGGTGATACTTCAGGTGTTAGTCAAAGGATTCTTGGAACTTTGCTTACGTTCATGAGTGAGTGTACTGCTGGGGTGTTTATAGTTGCAACCTGCAATGATCCATCAGCACTACCAAGTGAGTTTAAGCGCAAAGGTAGGTTTGATGAGGCTTTCTTTGTTGATCTTCCCACAGAACCAGAGCGAGTCCAGATTCTGGGGATTCATCTACAACGTTTTGGCATTCACTTGGAATCGGAGTACCTCGAAGCGATCGCAGCTAATACCGCAAAGTTTTCAGGCGCAGAACTGGAAACCCTTGCTTCGGAAACTGCTCTGCTGGCATTCGATGAGGATAGATCGCAGCAGGTAACACTTGCTGATCTGGAAACCTGCCGTCAAACCATTACCCCACTTGCGATTCAGGACGCTGCGGCAGTTGAACGAATGCAATCCTGGGCATCCACCGCACGACGGGCTAGTAGTCCTGTACAAGCGGCGAAAACTCAATCCTTGCGTGCTGCTAAGTTTCGGAATATGAACTGATGAAATAATCCTGGGTAAAGGGGAAAGGAATGAAGAAAACACTCTTTCCCCAACCCCAGTTCCCCTTTCCCTTCTTGATGGCGATTGTCTCCTGATTTTACAGGGGCGATCGCTTTCTCAAATCCAACAATCAGTAAAAGAGAAGGTGAAAAAAAGATGACAACAGATTTAGTAACTTATTACGGTCAAACAGACTTGATTAACCGACTGGTTGAGAATTATGGCGCATATTTAGAGAAATTAAACAGAGAAACAAAATTGTTGCTTCGGACGGTGTTAACAAATTATGTATTGATGCGAGAAAGGCATGAGCCGAGCAGTTACACACTAATAGAAGCTTCTAGGGATGCACTTTTTGTCACATTTCTGGGTATGGATACGCCACAACTTTTGGTAGATATTTGCTCACAATTAAATGGGCTAACAACACACGAAGCGGAAACAATACTTGAAGCTCTACAACATCAAATTAGATGGGGGAACGCCCGTCAAGTCGTGAATTGACAAGATAAGAAACATGGAAATCTATTTAGTCTTTGTTGATGCTATCAAGAACAGCAATAAATTCTGGAGTGCCAAGGTCGAAAATAACAATTTAATTGTTGAATGGGGACGAGTTGGTTACAAGTTTCAGACTAAAACTCATTCTTTAATGAGTAATCAAGAGGCTGTTCTCAAATATCGGAATCTGGTAGCCGAAAAAATGATGAAAGGCTATAGAAGAAGTCAGCCCCAAATCGATAGTAATTGTGATATTTACGAAATTGAAAAAGCGATTCAACTGTTAGATATACTACGTCCTTGTGTTGCCGAACGTAAATTCAATGATATTTACGTTAATGCTCTCAATCAATATCTAAAAATAGTGCCAACACCTTTAGGGATGCAAATTGATTACCACAGAGTTTACCGCACAGTAGCAGATATTGACTATCAGCGAGAGTTACTTGATTCTCTGTTAGCAACACCTGCACCACAAGCTGCTGCGGTGGCTGCTGGTCATGCCCCTGAAGCAACAGCAGAAACGGCAGTTGTCAGTCTCAAGACTATCAGTAAGAACTTCTGGCGACATTTGTAATTTTAGAAGCGTCACTGTGTAAGAAAAGCCAAAGCATACAAGCACTCTGCAACAAATCAATTTGACGAACTGGAGAATTTCTAATAACTGAAATTCACCTTTTAAATTCACAAATAATTTAGTCAAGCATTAATACTGCTTGGCTATTTTTTTCACCCAGCGCTTTGCTTCCTACAAACCACAACAGGAAAGACATTATGCCTAAAAAAGCGAACCCAGTCCCAAAAGACCATTCCCAATTATGTCTTCAGTACCTCCGCCGTTGCGGTGGCAGCGCTCGGTTATGCAGTATCAATTTTAGCTTGGGAGTAATTCAAACATTGGTCAATCAAAGAAGAGTAAAGATTACGAATACAGGTGCAGGTTTCTATGTTCAATTGGAGGATATAAAATGACTAATCACAAACAAGTTGTTTACCAATCTCAATTAGAACACAAGAGTAAAATGGTTTTTCGTCGCCGTATTAAGAGAAGATTCAACCCCAGAATTATTCTCGACCGCACCATAGAAACAACTGCAATTGTCTCTCTGCTCTTAACTGGATTCTCTGGAGTAGGGGCAATGGGGTGCTGGGGGCTAGAAGTAATCGAGTCCAATGCTGACCGCAATATAATCATCTCTGGTTGGGAGCAACAGAAAAATATTTGCCTGGGTGCAATGTTGGTCAGTTTTTTTGCATTCTTAGGCAGTTCTTTAGTCGGAGCAAGCCTCAGTATTCAACAAGATAAATTTTAGGGAAAGAAACGGGCAATGAAAGAGTACAAAACTAAACATGGCGGCTACAAAATCGAGACTACGGAATTATCAGATGGTGCTGTAGATGTTCATGTGGGAAAAACAGAACTGCTAAAAACAACTTGGGCTACTCCTACGACTCAAACATTTGATAATCATACCCAGGCTGTTCGTCACGCCAAAAATGCTATTGATAACGGCGAAATCGATTCAGTTTTTCAAGGTTAAAACACTAATGGAAATCAAGTTAACTACATCAGAGATTCGGACTATCTTACAAGGCTGTCAACATACATTGCGGCTTGTTGGCAGTAGCCGAGATTATTGCAACATTCAGTCTTCGCAGTATTTCTCTACATCAAAAAATGTGGTGCTAAATGATGCGTTCAATATTTTAGGAGAAATAGTGGATGCAATTGATCAGGTGGAGCAAATTAATCAACAAGGAGAACCTAAATATGGAGCAGGAAATTAAAAATGCAGTCGGTTTGGGTAGCCCAGAACTGGTAATAGAGTCAAAATCGGAGCCGGAACCAAAACCGGAACCAAAACCAACAGTAACGATTTATGATTTTGCCGCTCTGTTATCTAAGCACGAACCACCCAAAAAACAGCAATAAATATGAAACGACCAGTTTTTCTCTCTTGTATTAGTGCAGCAGCAGCATCAAGATTATGTGCAGAAGCAACAGAATTTGATTGCTGCGATTGCCGAAATCTGTGTTTCTCCGATCCAGGAAGTACAGGCGCTGCGGATTCTGATTTATCGGGGAGAAGCAGCTTGTCGGC
>NZ_JAVRCK010000130.1:15963-18808 GCF_034530815.1 Nostoc sp. DedSLP03 | reverse complement strand
TTTGACTATTTTTTGCCGAAAATCAATGGAGTAAGGTTTCATTTTTAACTTTGATGCACTGGTTTTACTGTACTACACTTACCTGCAATCTGCTGTATCTCTTGGTAATCTCTTAACATGAATTCTACTGCAATTCAACCTTGCCTTGATTCGCCAACTCTTTTGCTCTGGTGTGGGAATCAAACTTTAATTTATTATCCCACTGCTTTGCTTTGTTGAACTTTTCAACAGCGCCATTAATATCATTATTTTGCGCTAACTTCTCACCTTGGATGAGTAACGCTGTCGCCCCTTGCGCCAAACGAGATGGAGTTTGGCACGATCGCAACTCTTCTAAGACTTCTGGATGACCAATGAAGTAATTATTCAGCAAATTGCAACCACTGTGTAATAAATTATCGAAATTCAAATCCCATAAAATTATTGTTTTGTCAGCACTAGCAGAAGCTAACTGTTGTCCATTGGGGCTGTAGGCGACGCTAATGACCGCACTGCTATGACCAGTCAGGGTTTTGAGGAGTTGACCACTACTGACATCCCAGATTTTGATCGTCTTGTCATCACTTGCAGAAGCTAAGTATTGTCTATTGGGGCTGTAAGCGACGCTATTGACCCAACTGCTATGACCAGTCAGGGTTTTCAGGAGTTGACCACTGCTGACATCCCAGATTTTGATCGTCTTGTCATCACTTGCAGAAGCTAACTGTTGTCCATTGGGGCTGTAGGCGACGCTATTGACCGCACTGCTATGACCAGTCAGGGTTTTGAGGAGTTGACCACTGCTGACATCCCAGATTTTGATCGTCTTGTCAGAACTTGCAGAAGCTAACTGTTGTCCATTGGGGCTGTAGGCGACGCTATTGACCCAACTGCTATGACCAGTCAGGGTTTTGAGGAGTTGACCACTGCTGACATCCCAGATTTTGATCGTCTTGTCAGAACTTGCAGAAGCTAACTGTTGTCCATTGGGGCTGTAGGCGACGCTATTGACCCAACTGCTATGACCAGTCAGGGTTTTGAGGAGTTGACCACTGCTGACATCCCAGATTTTGATCGTCTTGTCAGAACTTGCAGAAGCTAACTGTTGTCCATTGGGGCTGTAGGCGACGCTATTGACCCAACTGCTATGACCAGTCAGGGTTTTGAGGAGTTGACCACTGCTGACATCCCAGATTTTGATCGTCTTGTCAGAACTTGCAGAAGCTAACTGTTGTCCATTGGGGCTGTAGGCGACGCTAATGACCGTATCGCTATGACCAGTCAGGGTTTTCAGGAGTTGACCACTGCTGACATCCCAGATTTTGATCGTCTTGTCAGAACTTGCAGAAGCTAACTGTTGTCCATTGGGGCTGTAGGCGACGCTATTGACGTAACTGCTATGACCTTCTAAAGTATTCACCTCGATCGCACGGTTTTCTTTCTTCTCATTTGGCTTTAAATAAACCGCTTGCTGTAAAGTTAACACGGTTTGCATTCGGGTATCGCTTCTGTGCTGTGCCCAAATTGTATGCTTGAGTTTGCTACCTGCCCTTAAGGCTGTTATTAAAGCATCTGGATGTTGTCCAGAAACAGCAAAGGCCTCAGAAGAATTATTGATGGCGTTAATTTGACTAATATTTGCCTCTAGTTCCCGTTGGAATGTTGTCACTGCTAATCCAGCAAATCCTAAACCTGCGGCGACGGAACTAAAAAGGGCGCGTCTAAGAAACTTATTCAGTTTCGTCTCACTAATTTTTCTTTGTTCTCGTTCCTTTTCCAGTTGCGCCATTACCTGCTTTAACTTCGGTTCCTGTTGCTGGCAGATAAAGGTGGCGATGTAGTCATGTACGAGTTGATAACGGTCGGCGGGGTTTTCTGGTAGCAAAACCACTAAACCGGATTGGACAAAAATCTCTAAAATCAAATCTAATTTGCTGATTTCAACAGCTTTATCTTCCCTAGCCTCTGATCCCCCCGCCTGCGGCGACCCCCTTAAAAAGGGGGTTGAAAGACTAAAGCCCCCCTTTTTAAGGGGGGTTGGGGGGATCTCCGAGAAGTATGCGAACAAATCGCGTTCCAACTCAGCGCGAGTTTTTAACGGGCGAGTTCCTTTTTCATCGGTCAGCAAATACAGTAATATGTCTGCTGCTTGCTGATTTTCTTCACCGCAATCATTAACAACTTCATGCAAATAACGCTTAACTAATTCGTCCTTAGTGCCACGCTGCCGATATTCTGTCAGAGTTGTAATATTCTCTGTTTGCAGTTGCGCCCCCACAACCTGCAACTCAATGGGACGAACTTCACCCAATTCTCCGGCTAAATCTTGTACCAGTTGTTCAATTAAAGCAGGTTCTAAATGAAAGCTAGTATTTTCGGTTAAACGCTGAATAATTGACTTGGTATCAGCAGGTGAGAAGTTCCCCAACTTGTAAAGCACATTATTACTGAGAATGTCATTGCCAATAATCTTGAGACTGGACAAATCATTGCACTCTAGCAAGTAATGGATGTAATCTACCCGCAGCGATAAGATAACCTTCACCGATAGAACATTCAAACACTCTCCCAGAAACTCAAAGAATTGCTTTCTTTGTGCAGGTTCGGTGTAAACGAAGAAAAATTCCTCAAATTGATCGAAAATTAGGACTGTGCGGAGGTTACGCTGTTCGTTTTCTTTAAGTATGGATATCAAATATTGCGGAGTTCCGAGTTCTGAGGGTGGAAGTTGACCTTCTGAGGGTGGAAGTTGACCTTCTGAGGGTGAAAGTTGACCTTCTGAGGGTGGAAGTTGACCTTCTGAGGGTGGAAGTTGACCTTCTGAGGGTGAAAGTTGACCTTCTGAGGGTGGAAGTTGACCTTCTGA